>JAZFZN010000058.1:0-12240 GCA_036475515.1 Gammaproteobacteria bacterium | reverse complement strand
AATGAGTTACCGCAAGGACGAATGCGCGTGCCGCATTGGTCGCCGCATAACCCATATGTCCGAACAGGGATTCGTCGAAATCACGCAAACCTTGTTCCTCGTCCGGGTTTTCGGCCGCACGAAGTTCTTTCAGCACCCAGGGATGGCAGCGGATGGCGCCCTGACCAAAGATGATCAGGCTCCGCGTCATGATGTTTGCGCCTTCGACCGTGATGCCTACAGGAACGAGTTCATAACCGCGGCCGAGATAGTTCTTCGGACCGAGGATGATGCCTTTGCCACCATGCACGTCCATAGCGTGGTTTCCCACGACGCGACCCATCTCGGTGTTGTGATATTTCATGATCGCGGACGGCACCGACGGTTCCTCGCCCATATCGATCGCACCCGCCGTCATGATGCGCCCGGCGTCCATGATGTAGGTATAACCAGCGATGTGTGCGATCGGTTCCTCGATACCTTCGAAGCGCCCGATCGGCATGTTGAACTGTTTGCGAATCCGCGCATACGCACCGGTTGTCGCAAGCGCCGTTTTTGCACCGCCCGCCACATTCGACGGCAATGCAATCGCACGACCCACCGACAGACATTCGACCAGCATGCGCCAGCCTTGTCCGGCCATCTCCATGCCGCCAATGATGAAGTCGAGCGGTACGAACACGTCTTGACCCTGGGTCGGTCCGTTTTGGAAGGGCACATTCAGAGGGAAATGACGCCGTCCGATCGTGATGCCCGGCAGATCGGTCGGGATCAGGGCGGCGGTGATGCCGTATGCGTCCTGGTCGCCGGCAAGGTGATCCGGGTCGTACAGTTTGAACGCCAGGCCGAGCACGGTCGCTATCGGCGCCAGTGTGATGTAGCGCTTGTTCCAGTTCAGCCGGATGCCGACGATTTCCTCACCTTCCCATTCGCCCTTGCAAATGACTCCCGAATCCGTGATCGAAGTGGCATCGGAGCCGGCGGTAGGACTGGTCAGCGCAAAACATGGAATCTCCCGGCCATCGGCCAGACGTGGCAGGTAATGATCTTTCTGCGCTTCGGTTCCGTACTTCAACAACAGCTCGGCGGGTCCGAGCGAATTCGGGACACCGACCGTGGAGGCGACCAGACCACTGCGGCTGGCCAGTTTGGCGAGCACGCAGGAATTTGCGAGCGCCGAGAATTCGAGACCGCCGTACTTCTTCGGAATGATCATCGCGAAGAAGCCTTTCTTTTTGATGTAGTCCCAGACCTCCGGTGTGATGTCGGCGAGTTCGTGGGTGATCTTCCAGTCGTCGATCATTTCGCAGAGTTCTTCACAGGGACCGTCGAGAAACTCCTTCTCTTCTTTCGACAGACAAGGAGCAGGGATCGACAACAGCTTGTTCCAGTCGGGCAAACCGCCGAACAACTCACCGTCCCACCAGACCGTTCCCGCTTCGAGCGCCTCGCGTTCGGTATCCGACATCTCCGGAACGAGTTGCTTGTAGAAACGGAACAAACGTCTGCTGATGCGTTCGCGACGGAAGTCTTCGAAGTTCAGCAACACCATGCCGGTGTAACCGATCAGCAGAACCAGTTTCCACAGCCAGTGCGCGCCACCGAACAGGACGTAGGCGAGCATGACGGCGCCGATCGCGAGGGTCGCATTGAACAGCGGGACGCGTCGGTAGGCGAGGGTCAGACCGGTGCCGATGAACAGCGCCAGCCAGAAGAGCACGGTGAGCAGGGTTTCCACGGTCCGCTCCTGGTCAGTCGTTTTTGGGAAGGCGAACTTTTAACTATACCGCAGCAGGGGGCCTCAAACATGCGTAGAAACCGCAGTACCTGAGCGGTCCGTCGAGGGCCGCCAGGCTTCCATCACGCGGTAGCAGTGCCGAGTAGGTTTGCTACGTCGTCCCGTTCTTCACGCAATTCGGCCTCGGTGATCGCCATGCGTTCGCGGCTGAATTCGTCGATCGACAGATCCTGGACGATCTCGTACCTGCCCGCATTGCAGGTGACCGGGAAGCTGTAGATGATGCCCTCGCCGATACCGTAACTACCGTCTGACGGCACCGCCATGCTGACCCAGTCGTCATCAGGTGTGCCGAGCACCCAGTCGCGTACGTGATCGATCGCCGCCGATGCCGCCGATGCCGCCGACGAGGCGCCACGCGCCTTGATGACTGCCGCACCGCGTTGTTGCACAGTCGGTATGAAGGACCCGCGTACCCAGTCCGCGTCGACCTTGTCGCTTGCCGGTTGACCGTCGATCAATGCGTGACTGATGTCCGGATACTGTGTCGCCGAATGATTGCCCCAGATGGTCATCTTGCGTATCTGCGTTATATGGGTACCGGTTTTTTCGGCCAACTGTGCCAGCGCGCGGTTGTGGTCGAGACGTGTCATCGCGGTGACGTGATCCGGATTCAGATCGGGGGCGTTCGCCTGTGTGATCAAGGCGTTGGTGTTCGCCGGGTTTCCGACCACGAGAACCCGCACGTCGCGGTCCGCACGCTCATTCAATGCCTTGCCCTGCACCGAAAAGATCTTTGCGTTCTCGAGCAACAGATCCTTGCGTTCCATCCCCGGGCCACGCGGTTTCGCACCGACCAGCAACGCATAGTCGACATCCCGGAACGCGACGTCCGGATCGTCGCTCAGGATCAGACCGGCCAGAGTCGGAAACGCGCAGTCCTCGAGTTCCATCGCAACTCCGCGCAGGGTGTCCATCGCCGGCGGGATTTCCAGCAGTTGCAGAACCACCGGGCTGGACGGTCCGAGCAATTGTCCGGAGGCGATACGAAACGCGAGTTGATAACCGATCTGACCGGCAGCACCGGTAATCGCAACACGGGCGGGCTGAGTCATGTGGGCCTCTTGTTCAGGGGGTGCGTTTGGGGGACGGCATTTTAGCCGGAAAAACGCGTGTCGTCCGCTTCAGTCGGTCTTGTCTTCCGGAAGCGGGAAATTCTCGGGCAATTCGTAGTCCGGATGCATTTCGAGAAAGCGCTCGAACTCGGTCCGGGCCGCGTCACGGTCGCCGCTGTCCCACAATTCCTGGATCTGTTCGAGCCATTGTTCCGGCACCGGCGCCGCTTTCGCATGGGCTTGTGACAGCCGTTGCTGGCGTTCGCCGGCGTCGCTTTTGTCGTCGATTCCGGTCATCGATGCGTCGCCTGTCGGCGCCGCCGATACTTTTTCGAGTTCGGCATCTGATACGGGTGCGGATGCTGGTGCCGCTGCGCGTGCGCGTGCCGCGGGCTGGTCTGACCGTGGTTCGGGAGCGGGTGCACCAGGATGAGATGAACCACCTGTAGCGACTTCGCCCTCGGGCTCGACACTGGATCTTTTGGCTGCTGGTTCTTCGGCCGCGCCCTTGATCGATTCCGCGATCACCGCCTGTGCGTCGACCCGGGTCTCTTCGACAGGCGCATCCAGGGCATCCTGTTGCCCTTGTGCCTCGTCCTGTTCGAGTTTGCCCTCGAGGGCACCGGTACGCCCGCTTGCGGCAGGTTGTGTGTCGGAGTCAAAAACCGGGGCTTCGAACTGCGGTGTGCGTGATATCTGTGTAACGATCCCGAAGGACAGCAGGACGGTGGCGGCAATGGCGAACGGCGCATACCTGCGCGCCGGCGAAGTGTGCACGACCTTGTTCGCGTGTTTTTTGAGCGCATCGCGTGCCTGCGTCAGCACCGCGCGATCGACAGATTCCGGCGGCTCGTGGCGTTCCAATGCCCGGTAATGCGCAGAGACGTTGCGGTCTTCAATGTCGTTGCGTTCACTCATCGAGTGTTTCCGCATCTTCCGCCAATGCGGCCCTCAGTTTTCGCGCGGCGTATCGCAGCCGGCTTTTTGCGGTCTCTCTGCCGACACCGGTGATTGCGGCGATGTCCCCGACGCCGAAACCACCTTCCTCACGCAACAGAAACGCCTCGCGTTGTTCGAAGGATAGTTCAGTGAGTGCGTGTCGAAAGCGGTGCAGGGATTCCCCGGTAATCGCAGCCTGTTCCGGGGTCGGCTCGCGTTCGGCTGCGGGTTCGGGGACGTCGTCCAAGGACAGCGAAACGCGCTGCTTGCGCGCCCAGTCGACTGCGCAGTTGCGAGCGATTCGATACAGCCAGGTCGTGAACTTCGCAGTCGGTGCATATCGATGCCGCGCCTGGATGACGCGGCTCCAGGTTTCCTGGAACAAATCGGCGGACACATCGTCGCGACCACACTGACGCATCAGGTAGCGGTACAGGGGTCCTTTGTGACGACCGTACAGCAGGTCAAAGGCGTCGGCCTCGCCTTTTCCGTATCTGACCATGAGATCGCGGTCGCCGACGCGCTGCGTCATGCGGCGCAGCATACGCTGGCGCAACGGTGATGCAAACCGCGGCCGAAGCCGTGCGTGCTGCGTTGCACAAAAAGGCTGCGTGATTGTGGCCAACTGACCCACCGGATGCTCCGTTGCTGATGCCCTTTTAACGTTGGTCGGGTCGCGAAGGGGTTCACCGGGGTTCGAATTTAGCCCGCGCGGCAGCCTGGCCGCGTCCCGGAATTTGTCTAAATGATTGATTGACTGGGTATTTTCGTCAAAGCGCGCCCCGGGGTTGCAATCAGGGAGTTTAGTGTTATAGTTATCTAGAACACCACGTCACTTGACGGGTGTGGTGCTCTCCAGAAAGAGCCCCCCGGAGAACAGAGATGAATCAGAAACAAACAATACTTCTAAGCGCGATCGCGATCTATCTGGTCGTTGCTATGTCGGTCGCTGGCGGTTTTGCATACACATACCAGCGGGCCGCGTCAGATCTGAACTGCACCACGGTGCTGGACGAACGCGGCCAAACGGCGGGTGAGCGAATCGAAAGCCTCAGCCAGCTGTTGCGCAGTACCGAACGCGTGATCGAAAGACTCCCGGCAGAACAGGCCGCGGACTGGCTCGCAAGATGTTTTGTACCGACCAGATCGCTGTCGGTGCGTTCAACCATCTCGGAAACGATCTGAGCCCTCCGGGCGTTTGATACGGAATACCTAATGGACCCGAATTGGAACGACAACCAGCCCATCTACCGGCAGCTGCGGGATCGCGTCGTTGCGATGATCCTCGAAGGCGCACTCGGAGACGGCGATGCATTGCCATCGGTTCGAAACGTGGCCGCCGAATACCGGCTTAATCCACTGACCGTCCTGAAAGGCTACCAGGAGCTCGTCGACGAGGATCTCGTCGAAAAAAAACGGGGCCGTGGCATGTTCATCAAGGATGGCGCCGGTGCCGCGCTATTGAAGGACGAGCGACAACGATTTCTCGATGAGCAGTGGCCAAGAGTTGTCGAGATGATCGAACGGTTGGGTCTTAGACCGAACGAGCTTTTGAAGAGTATTGAGGGCGGTGGGTTGCCCGCAGGAGAGGGCCAATGACGGTGCTGGTCTCCGCAAACAAGGTTTCCAAGTCGTACAACGGTACGCGTGCGCTCGACAATGTCGACCTGCAGATCGAACAAGGCCGCATCGTCGGATTGATCGGTCCGAACGGTGCCGGCAAGACCACCCTGCTGAAAGCAATGCTCGGTCTGACGCACTACGAGGGCAACCTGAAGGTTCTGAATCTCGATCCATTCCGGCAGCGTGCCGATCTGATGAAAGACGTCTGTTTTGTTGCGGACGTTGCGATCCTGCCGCGCTGGATCAAAGTGCACGAGGTGATCGATTTCGTCGAGGCCGTACACCCGAAGTTCAGCCGGGCAAAGGCAAACGAGTTTCTGAAGCTGACTGAGATCAAGCCGAACAAGAAAGTAAAACAGCTTTCGAAAGGCATGGTTGCGCAGTTGCACCTGGCTCTCGTGATGGCAATCGATGTCAGTCTCCTGGTGCTCGACGAACCGACGCTCGGTCTCGACATCCTGTACCGGAAGAGTTTCTACGAGAAATTGTTGAACGACTATTTTGACGAACAACGCACGATCATCGTCACGACACACCAGGTCGAAGAGATAGAGAACATCATTACCGACCTCGTGTTCATCGAGCACGGCCGGATCGTGCTCGACAAGACGATGGAAGATGTCGCGTCGCAATACGTCGAAGTGCTCGCGCGACCCGAGCGCAATGGCGACCTCGAAGCCCTCGGCCCGATCCACAAACGGGAAGTGTTCGGCAAGAGTCTGTACCTGTTTGAG
The DNA here is from genome assembly GCA_036475515.1 of Gammaproteobacteria bacterium. Lineage (GTDB taxonomy): Bacteria > Pseudomonadota > Gammaproteobacteria > Steroidobacterales > JAZFZN01 > JAZFZN01. Next base: position 6,112 of record JAZFZN010000058.1, on the reverse strand, counting down.
AATGTTTCACATGACCAGCTGTCACAGCACGGCGAACTGCACACACCGAGCGTGGCTGACCTGTTCGTCGCGAAAATGAAGGGAGCCGCAGCATGAAAGAATTTGCAATGCTGATGCGACGCGAGATCTGGGAGAACCCGGCGTTCTGGGTGACGATGCTGGTCGTCTCGTTGTTGTTCCTCGGCAGCGGTATCCCGCAGGGACTGTACCACCTCGGCCGCGAGGTGGGCTTCAGTGAAGCGATAATGCACCTGGCGGAAGCCCCCGAAGGGGCTTTGGGCGGGATCTATTCGGCCGTAGCAGTCATCATCGGCGTGATCTTCAACGCGATCATGCTGTTCGTATTGTTCTTCTACCTGCTCGATGCGTTGTACGCGGACCGCAAAGACCGGAGCATCCTGTTCTGGAAGTCGTTGCCGGTCACCGACACACAGACGGTGTTGTCGAAACTCGTGACCGCGATGTTCGTGATCCCGGCCTACGCGCTGGCCGCGATCCTCGGGACGTTTCTGGTCCTGTTGGTCGTCGTTACCGTTGTTGCCTGGATGGGTGGCGGCAGCGCCTGGGGTCTGATCTGGTCACAAGTGCCATTCATACAGATCGTGATGTTCCTGGTCTACGCATTTGTCGTGCAGTCTCTGTGGTGGTTACCGCTGATTGGCTGGGCGCTGTTCGCATCGGCGTTCGCGCGCCGTACGCCATTCCTCTGGGTCGTGCTGCCACCGGTAGTCGTTGTGCTGCTCGAGCAGACTCTGTTCGCTTCACACCGGTTCGCGGAATGGCTGGGTGATCGTTTTGTCGGCGTATTCCCGCTGGCAATCCGCGACGAGGATTTCCAGGTCGAAATCGACGACGACAGATTTGAAGTACTTGGAGAGATCACCCAGTTGATCGATCCGACGCCGTTGTTGACGAGTCCGGGTCTTTGGGTCGGTTTTGTAATCGGTGGTGCGTTCATTGCCGGTGCGATCTGGTTACGTCGCTACCGGGACGAAAGTTGAAAACATAAATATTGCTTCCCCTGGCAATACTGGCGCGTCTTCGGACGCGCCTTCTTTTTGATGCTGACGTAGTTGTCCGATCGGCGGGGTGATGCCCCTCACTCAATCGCGCCTCGGGTAGTAAGGGGTGCGCGGTGTGTCTACTCTCTGGACGCTCGCTGCGCCGTCCTTGGCTGCGCTCGCTTCGGAGTCGGCCGGCTCTAAGCTGTCCCGGCAACGCCGGCCTCCTACGACCATCGAGCAGACAGCACCGCACACCCCCGTCATGGTCACCAGAAACGACCCGAGTTTTGAGTGACAGGTACCCGCCGCTCGGGCCAAACTCAACTATTCTGTAACCGGTTCTTTGGGTGGGTTCTTGACGCGGAAGAATATCGAGTAGAGCACCGGCACGACGATCATCGTCAGCACTGTTGCGAAACCCAGACCGAAAGCGATCGTCACGGCCATCGAGATAAAGAAGGCGTCCGCAAACAACGGCGCCATACCGAGAATGGTCGTTGCCGCAGCCATACCGACGGGCCGCAGACGGCTCACACCCGAATGGACGATCGCTTCAAAATGCTCCTTGCCTTCCTTGATTTCGAAATCGATTTGATCGATCAGTACGACAGCGTTCTTGATCAACATGCCCGACAAGGACATAAAACCGAGCAGGGCCATAAAGCCAAACGGCTGGTTGGTCACCAACAGACCCACGGTCACACCGATGACGGCCAGCGGGACGACGAGCCAGATCACAGCGGTTTGCCGCAGCGCGTTGAACAACATCACCGTGATCAACACCATGCCCAGCGCGAACACCGGAATCTTGGAGGCGAGTGATTCGTTGGCCTCGTTGCTGTCTTTGTATTCGCCCCACCACTCCAGCGTGTAGCCGGGCGGCATGTCGAGGGCTTCGACCTGTGGGCGTACGCTGGCGAACAACGGTGCCGCTTCCCCGACAAATGGATCGGCAAGCACGGTCATCGAGCGCTTGCGGTTCATACGCTGGATGATTTCGTCTTCGAATACGGTTTCGAACCCGGAAACGACCTGGCGCAGCGGTATCATGCGTTGTGCCGCGGGGCTCCAGATCTGCAGACTGACGAGTGATGCCACTTCTGAACGATTCGGTTCGGGTGCACGCATCACGATCGGAAGCAATTCATCGCCCTCGCGGTAGACACCGATATCCTCGCCGACGAAAGCAGCCTTAAGTGCGCGTGCGATGTCTTCGCGTGTGATGCCATTTTCGTTGGCCTGTGCGTCAGCGACGACCGGGCGGATTACCTTGACCCGCTCGCGCCAGTCATTGCGTACGCCGAAGGCGTCCGGCGTCTCTTCCATGATCGCTTCGGCTTGTTCGGCCAACCCGCGTAGGACGTCCGGGTCGGGGCCAAAGAAGCGGGCCTGTATTTTTCCCGGTTCGCCCGGTCCGAGGATGAACTTGCGCACCTGTGGTACCGCATCCGGATAGTTCGCTTCGAGGTACTCCTGTATCTCCCGGTAAAGACCGCCGAGTTTCCGGTAGTCGTCAACGTCGATCAACAGTTGTGCGTACGCGGTGTTCGGTTTTTCCGGACTATAGGTCAGGATGAAACGCAGCGCGCCACCGCCGACCACGGAAGTCACATTCGTGACGCCGTCTAGTTGTCGTATGTATGGTTCGATCTCGCTGATGTCCGCCGCCGTGCGCTCGATGTGTGTTCCCTGGGGCAACCAGTAGTCGACCATGAACTGCGGACGCGTGGAGTTCGGGAAGAAGCTTTGCTGGACGTGGCCGAAACCAACAACGGCGGTGACAAACGTCGCGACGACGACCGCGAGCGTCAACCAGCGCTTGCGGATACAACCCGACAAAAATCCCCGGAACAGCCGGTAAAACCGACCGGCGTAGGGGTCTGTTTCAGCGCCGGCTTCCGGTGCCTTCAGGAACATGATCCCGAACAACGGTGTAACCGTGATTGCGGTGACCCAGCTCAACATCAGAGAAATGAGAATGACCTGGAACAACGAGCGGGTGTATTCACCAGTGCTGTCCTGAGATGTGCCAATAGCCGCGAAAGCGAGCACGGCAATGACCGTTGCCCCGAGCAATGGCATGGCGGTCTGTTTGACGATCAAGACGGCCGCTTCGCGACGATCTATGCCCTGTTGCAGGCGTGTCAGCATGCCGTCCACGATGACAATCGCGTTGTCGACGAGCATACCCAGCGCGATGATCAACGCACCGAGCGAGATACGTTGCAGGTCGATGTTCCACATCGCCATGAAAATAAAACTGCCCGAAATCGTGACAAGCAGGATGAACCCAATCAGCAGGCCGCTGCGCAATCCCATGAAGAACAACAAGACCACGATAACGATGACAAGGGCCTGCAGCAGACTCTTGATAAAATCATTGATCGCGGTCGTGACCGAGTCTGACTGCAAAGATACGATTCCGAATTCGATGCCGAGTGGAATCTGATCCAGCAACTCACGCATCCTGGCGTCGAGTGCTCCACCCATCGTGACGACGTTGCCACCGGCAACCGTGGAGATCCCCAGACCGATCGCCGGATGGCCGTTGAACCTCAAGAGTGTCGTGGGTGGATCACGGTAGCCACGACGGACGTCGGCGATGTCGCGTAGGTAGATCTTTGCGGCGCCGGGTTCCGGCGTGACCAGGATGTTCCCGAGATCCTCGACCGATTGGACCAGACCGGTCGGATCGATCGTGATGTATTCAGGTCCGACTTCAACACGTCCGGCGTCTGCCACAACGTTCTTTTGTTGCAGTTCGCGTGCAATGACGTCCGGTGGCAGTCCGAGTTGTGCGAGCCGTTCCCGATCGGGTTCGATGTAAACGACTTCCGGTGTGTGCGCAAAGATTTCGATCTTTGCGACGTCTTCGACCAGTAACAGTTCCTTTCTCAGGAACTTGGCAACGTCGTAGAGTTCGGCGTGTGTGTATTCATCGCCATAGACGGCAAAAAACACACCGTATACGTCTCCGAAGTCGTCGTTGACGAGTGACGGTCCGGCGCCCGGTGGCAAAGAACCCTGCGCCTCATTCACCTTGCGACGCAGTTCATCCCAGACCTGTGGCAATGTGTTCTTGTCGTACTTGTCCTGCATCCTCGCCGTGACGATGGACATGCCACGCATCGACAGACTCTCGACCTCGTCGAGTTGGCCGAGCTTTTGCACGGCGATCTCGATCGTGTCGGTGATTTCTTCTTCGACTTCGGTGGCAGTCGCCCCGGGATAAGGCGTATAGATCAACGCGTCCTTGATCGTGAACTCAGGATCTTCGAGACGCCCGAGACGCGAATACGAGTACATGCCACCGACGATCATGACGACCGTCAACACAAGCGTCGTGACCCGGTTGTTCAGGCAGAAATCGGTGATGCCCATCGATCAGAGTTCGATCGGCCGGATGGTTTCGCCTTCGCGCAGCAAATGCACACCGGATATGGCAATTCGCTCGCCGCTGTTCAGGCCGTCAATGATCTCGATGTCGCTCCCGGACATTTTGCCGACCTGGACGGGGCGTTTGTTGACCCTCATATCGTCGTCGACGACCCAGACGTATCCGGTCCCCTGTTCATTTGCCGCGACCGCAACGGCCGGAATGGTCAGTTCCGACTCACCAGGCGCGAGATAAGATGCGCGAACCTTCGCCGTCATCCCGGGCAACACCGTTCGATCCGACGGCGGATCGAAAACGAGGGTCACGGCGTAGGTGCGTGTCACGGGATCCGCGACGGTCGCGACCTCACTGATCTGTGCCGGAAACCACCGATCCGGCAACGCGGTCATCATGACTTCGACACTCGTATGCTGCTTGATCTCGTCGGCTTCCAATGTCGGGTCTACACGCGCCCAATCGCGTTCCGGAATGTTGATAACGACTTTCAAACTGGTCGTGTCCTGCAGGACCAATACAGGCTCTTTGGCCTTTACGTTTGTAAACTCGTCGACGAGTTTGCGGGCAACGAATCCATCGAAAGGCGCAACGAGAATTGCATCCTCGAGCGCTTTGGAATCGGTGCGCAGATCGGCTTCGGTGACTTCAAGGTTACGTCGTGCGGAATCGAGATCACGCGCAGAAGCGGCGCCGGTCTCGTACAGTTTGCTGGAGCGTTCGTATTCCGCCCGTGCGGCATTCACTCTGGCTCGCGCGGCATCGGCGCCGGATTCGTAGTCCCGCGGGTCGAGCCGTGCCAGCTTCTGACCGGCTTTGACCTGTTGTCCCTCGTCGACGGGAAGTTCGATGATTCTTCCGGCGACTTCGAAACCGAGGTCCGCATTCTGGATCGCTGCGACCGCGCCCGGATACTCCCGGTAAGACCGGGTGGTCTCGCCACCAAACTCGAACACTTTGACGGGACGAACAACCGTTTCTTCGGCTGCAGTTTGTTTTTTTTGACAACCGTACAGAACAACGACTGCACAAAGCGCTGCGACGGTAGTGAGAAGCTTGAACTTCTGTTGCACCGATGTCTCCCGACGGACACGGGCCCGCAGAATAGCACGCTCAGACACCGGGCTGCGACCTGCCGTATGCTAGACTCGGTTTCCAACCGGTGCACCCCCGATGAAAAACTGCCTGAGCCTTTGCCTGTTGTTCATTTGTACGGCCTGTGTGTCGACGATGAACGTTACGTCGAGTTTTACGGGCGAGCCTTTCGATCCGAATCAATACGCGACCTATTCGTGGACGCCAGTACCCGAACGGCGAAACGTCACACCGAAGCAAGAGGCGATTGAAGAAGCCGTACGCAAGTCGGTTGATGCGGAATTGACGAGTCGGGGATACCAGCTGGTTGCTTCCGGTGGTGATCTTCTGATCCGCCAGGATGGTGTGCTGCAGGTTGAAGTAGAAGAGCTGTCGAAACGCGAAGAACGAATGGTGCGCGCACAGGAACAAATGGTGATGGTTGAGGGAGAAACCATCGTACCGCCAGCCCCGACCGCGGATATCAGCCGGTTTGGCACACTGCTGATCTATGTTTCCGACACACAGTCGGGTCGCGTGCTGTGGCAAGGGCGTGCTGAAGACGTGATCGACTACGAGGGACAAGGCCGCAAGAAAGTACCGGAAGCAGTGCGTCTGATGTTTGACGGCTTTCCGTCGCATT
>JAZFZN010000057.1:0-3251 GCA_036475515.1 Gammaproteobacteria bacterium | reverse complement strand
AAGATGTTTTTGGTGCAATTACGTTGTATACCCAGCAGCCGATCCGGGTCGGCGATTTCTGTCGCTTCGGAGACCAGGCGGGGATTGTAGAAGAAATCGGTCTGAGGGCCACCAGAGTCAGGACCCTCGATAAAACGCTCATAACAATCCCGAACGCAAAGCTGGCGGGTGAGTACATCGACAACTTTTCAATGCGTGACCGGTTTCGGTACAAGCCGACTTTGCGATTGCGCCATGACTCGACACCAGACCAGATCCGCAACGTCCTGGAAGGGATCCGCAGACTCATTGATTCGCATCCCAAGACCATAAAGAAGGATGCCCGCGTCCGTTTCGTGGAAATCGGTCCACATTCGTTTGATATCAAACCAAATGTCTACCTGGAGACAACGGGCTACGCAGAATTTCTGGAGATTACCGAGGATCTCAATCTCAAGATCATGGATATCGTCGCCGAGTCGGGGACGAGTTTTGCTTTCCCACTGGCGGAGGCTTTCCCGATTGCGGGTGGCCGTAGCAGCAATTGACACCACTTTTTTGTGGCTACCTGCGCTCCCTTAGGAGAAAGCGATGGTCGTCGAGCAGTCCAGTGTCAAACCGTTGTTCCTCGGACGAGGTGTCGACGTCGTCCTCTACCGTGATAGTGCGCCGTAGTGCGTTCTCATATGAAAAACGGGCGCCGATCCAGTAGGTAAGAACTCTCATATTGAAGCCTGTTTAATCAACGACTTAAAATCCGAATGTTGGTTGTCTCCCCAATCTCGGCTCGGCTGTCGCAGTATCTCCTCTCACTGAATCTCTGCTCTGCTGTGGTAGGGGTGTGTGGCGGTATCTCCTATCGCTCAATCTCGACTACGCGGTAAGGGGTGCGCGGACTGAGGCCCGCGCCGGTCAACGTGCAAGCAGGTGTTTGAACGCCGTTTCGTCGAGGATCTCGATGCCGAGTTTTTCTGCTTTGGCGAGCTTCGAACCGGCTGATTCGCCGGCGACCAGGTAGTCCGTTTTTTTCGACACGCTGGAACTGACGCGACCGCCACGCGCCCGAATCCGATCCGCCGCTTCGTCGCGTGTGTAAGCTGCCAACGCACCGGTCAGTACGAACATCTTGCCGGACAACCGTGTTCCGGCAGACACGGCCGCGTTCTGTTTTGGCCAGACCACTCCTGCTTCGAGCAACTTCTCGACGACAGCGCGGTTGTGGGGCTCGGTAAAAAAGGAGCGAATGTTTGTGGCCACTATCGGTCCGACATCCGGGACGCTCTGCAGCACCTCCTCGTCAGCATCCATTAGCGCTTCGATGTCACCAAAAAACACCGCAAGATTTCCAGCTGTCGCCTCGCCGACTTCCCTGATGCCGAGTGCGTAGACAAAACGCGCCAGCGTCGTCTGCTTGCTCTTTTCAATCGCTTCGACGAGATTTCTCGCGGACTGTTCCGCCATGCGTTCGAGACCGGCCAGCGTTTCCGTGTCGAGTGCAAACAGATCGGCCGGCGTGTGCACGAGATCGGCTTCGACAAGTTGCGATACGAGCTTCTCGCCAAGCCCATCGATGTGCATCGCGCGGCGTGACGCAAAGTGCAGGATCGACTGTTTCAGTTGCGCAGGACAAAAAAGCCCGCCCACGCAACGTGCGACTGCTTCGTTCTCGATACGGACAACATCAGAACTACATACCGGACAGCGTTTTGGCAGTTTGATCCGTCGTGCACGTTTCGGTCGTTTCGACAAGACGACACTGACGACTTCCGGAATCACGTCGCCGGCTCGGCGCACGATAACGCTGTCACCGATCCGCACGTCCTTGCGCTCGATCTCATCCATGTTGTGCAGAGTCGCGTTGCTGACGGTCACACCCCCGACGAACACCGGCTTCAATCGTGCGACCGGTGTCAACGCGCCGGTCCTGCCAACCCGGAACTCGACGTTCTCCAGCACGGTCATCTCTTCCTGTGCCGGAAACTTGAAAGCGATCGCCCAGCGGGGGGCTTTCGATACCGTCCCGAGTATGCGTTGCTGGGCGACCTGATCAACCTTGAGAACGACGCCGTCGATCTCGTAGGGCAGCTGTTCCCGCTTCGCTGCAATCTTCTCGTAGTACTCCCGGGACCCGTCCACACCCTTTACAACCTTGGCTTCAGGAGAGACGCGCAGCCCCCACTGCTTCAGCTGGCCGAGGGTTTCACTGTGTCGGTCCGGCGACGACGCCCCCTGAACTTCACCAACACCGTAGGCGATGAATTCCAGCGGGCGTCTGGCAGCGAGTTTTGGATCGACCTGCCGAAGACTGCCAGCCGCAGCGTTGCGCGGATTTACAAACGTTTTCTCTCCACGCTTGCGTGCGGCTTCGTTCATCGCTTCGAAACCGGCCCTCGACATGAATATCTCGCCACGAACCTCGAGTACTTTGGGAAAACCCGTGCCTGGCAGACGAAGTGGAATAGACTGAATGGTACGGATGTTGTGTGTGACGTCTTCGCCGGTAGTACCGTCACCACGGGTCGCGCCACATATCAGCACCCCGCCTTCATAGCGGAGACTGATCGCGAGGCCGTCCAGTTTCGGCTCACCTGCGTACTCCACCTCACCGTCGGTGTCGAGACGCTCTCGAACACGGCGATCAAAGTCTGTCAGTTCCTGATCATCGAATGCGTTGGCGAGCGACAACATCGGCACACTGTGATGAACCTCAGCAAAGGCCTGGACGGGCAGCCCCCCTACGCGTTGCGTCGGGGAATCGGGCGTGACGAGGTCGGGATACTGTTTTTCGAGCTCGACCAGTTCACGCATGATCCGGTCGTATTCCGCATCGGGAATTTCAGGAGCGTCGAGTACATAATAACGATAGTCGTGACCGCTGAGCGTGTCACGCAGTTCTTGTGCACGTCGCTTCGCATCTGCCGGCGCGTTCATTTCCGCACTGCCGGATCAGGAGGCGTGTCGTGTTCTGCTACGCGCCTCGAATGCAACGATATCGTCTTGAATGAATGTTGCAGTCTGTAGCGTCAGTGAACTGCCTGTCTCGTCTTTTACGACGCCACCGAGTTCCTCGGCGAGTCGATGAGCGGTCTCAAGCATTTCGTTGAACCGTCGTACACCATCTGAACCGGTCAGCTCAGAGAAGAGGCTGATACCGCGCGTATGCATGTCATCGGCGTGTTCGGGATCAAAGGTTCCCGGCTTCACCATGTTGGCGACGCTATACCACGTACATCCGTCGACGACCCGATGAAATATCTTGTGGTGACCGTGCT
>JAZFZN010000056.1:0-9320 GCA_036475515.1 Gammaproteobacteria bacterium | reverse complement strand
AAACCGGTACAACCTCCACGAAAGAACCCGACTCGTGCAACTGATCGATGAATGGCAACAAAGCCTCTTTTGGTTTGACACGGTCAACCTTGTTGATACACAGAACGACCGGATGTTTCTGTCTCGTGATGCGGTCGAGCACATACGCGTCTTCATCAGTAAACTGCAGTGCTGCGACGACGAACAGCACAAGATCGGCATCGACGATCGCATTTGCGGCAACTTTGTTCATCACACGATTCATCGCTTTGCGTGCAGTCTGGTGCAGGCCGGGTGTATCGACGAACACGATCTGCGTGTCGTCGGTCGTGCGTATTCCGCGGATTTGATGCCGCGTGGTCTGCGGTTTTGGTGTGACGATGCTGACGGGTGCATCAACCAACGCATTAACGAGTGTCGACTTGCCCACGTTCGGTCGGCCGACGACGGCCACGAAACCGCAACGGTAATCAGCGTCAACCGACATTCAGTTCATCCAGAAGCGCCGCAGCGGCCGCCTGCTCGGCTTTCCGGCGGCTCCTGCCCTGCGCAGTCACGACTTGTCCCAGATCCCCGATTTCGCATCTGACGGTGAAGGTCCGGGCGTGCGGTTCGCCGTGTAGTTCTTCGACGGTATAGACCGGTAGAGCCAGATTGCGCCCCTGGAGGTATTCCTGCAAGCGTGTCTTCGGGTCTTTCAATTCGTCTTCGCCAGGCAACTCGTCGAATCCCGCCGCATACAGGCGGCCGACGAGGTCGATCGCCGCTTCAACACCCCCATCGATGAAAACTCCCCCGATCAGTGCTTCAAGTGCACCGGTCAGTATCGAAGACCGGCTGGCACCTCCGCTCTTCAACTCTCCGGAGCCGAGCGAGAGAAAATCGCCGAGTTCCAGGTCGCGTGCGATATTCGCGAGGCGATGGCCGTTCACGAGGCTCGCCCTCAGACGCGTGAGATAACCTTCGCTGGCGTCCGGTAATCGTTCGTAAAGACGTTGCGCGACGACGAAACCCAGAACAGCATCACCAAGAAACTCCAGGCGTTCGTTGTGCGGGTTGCCCGCACTACGGTGTCTGATCGCCTGCTCGAGAAGATCCGGATCCCGGAATGTGTACCCGATCCTCCGAGACAACTCGGAGACGGGTTTTTTCAACGCCTGATCTCGACCGTCTTGTCGAAATCGACGAGAAACCAAATGTTGTACAGATACGGCGCCCGGTTCTGGTATTTGGCAGTGATCGTGTACACGCCGCCGTGCCTGCTGATCTTGAACTCTTTGAAGGCAGGACTGGTAATTCCTTCGATGTTGTAGTGCTTCGCCAGGGCTGTCTCGAGCTGCCGCGGCGTTGCCGCTTTTCCCTGGTACTCATCCTTGACTTTGTTCAACGTGGACACGACTTTCATATGGTTCAGGTAGATCGGCACGAGGCGCAAGCCTGCAGTAACCAGCAGTCCTCCGATCGCCAGTACAAGTAACCAGCCGATCAGCGTCATTCCTTTCTGACGATGTCTCATGTCAATTCTCCAGCTAGTCAATTCGATCACCGATGCGGTTCCATTCACCGCCGATATTCATCCAGATGCGTACCGCTTTGCCAACGAGGTTCTCCTCTGGAATGGTCCCGACGTCCGGAAAGCGACTGTCCCTGCTGTGGTCCCGGTTGTCGCCCATCATGAAGTACTGTCCTTCGGGTACGACCATCCGGAAATACCGGTCAGAATGACGCGTGCGGCGCGGGGAGTGCAAGACCTTATGTCTCACTTCGCCCAATTGCTCGTCGAAGATCTGCAACGGCTCCGAAGCGCCTTTTTGGTAGATTCCATTGGGGCTCAGTGGCACCCGCTCCCCGTTCACGTAAATTTCCTTGTTCCGGTACTCGACGAGGTCGCCAGGCAGACCAACGAGGCGCTTGATGTAATGCAGGCTCGGATCGGATGGCAACTTGAACACGACGACGTCACCACGTTGCGCTTCACCGATTTCGACGATCTTGGCGTTGATGACGGGGAGTCTCAGTCCGTACACATATTTGTTCACGAGTATGAAATCGCCTTCCAGGAGCGTCGGCATCATCGAACTGGACGGAATCCGGAATGGCTCGTACGCAAACGAACGAAACAGCAGCACGATCAGAATGATCGGGAAAAACGCACGCGAGTATTCGACGATGATCGGCTCTTTAGCCGCCGCCGCGGCGTTACCTCCGCCTTCTATCGCGGCGGCACGTCGTTGTGCAAACACGAGGACATCCAATGCCCAGATCGTTCCGGTAATGGCTGCGGCGATAACAAACAACAATGAAAAATCGAAGCTCATGATTTCCTTTCTAGTTTGAGCACAGCGAGAAACGCTTCCTGCGGAATTTCAACCGATCCGACCTGCTTCATGCGTCGTTTACCGGATTTCTGCTTCTCCAGCAATTTTCTCTTGCGCGACACGTCTCCGCCATAACACTTCGCGGTCACATTCTTGCGCAACGCTTTGACGGTCGAGCGGGCGATTATCTGGTTGCCGATGGCCGCCTGGATTGCGACGTCGAACATCTGCCGCGGAATCAGGGTTTTCATGTGTTCCGCCAGCTCCCGTCCACGCCGTTGCGCCACGTCACGATGCACGATTACGGACAGTGCGTCGACCCGCTCACTGTTGATGAGCAGCTCCAATTTGACCAATGGTGCGGCTTGAAAGCGCAGGAAATGATAGTCGAAGGAGGCATAGCCGCGACTCACGGACTTCAGGCGATCAAAAAAATCCATGACGATCTCGGCGAGCGGCAGTTCGTACTCCAGCGCGATCTGACTGCCGAGGTACTGCAAACGCTTCTGAACACCGCGTTTCTCGATACACAGCTTGATCATAGCCCCGACGTGTTCCGGTGGCACGAGGATATTCGCCAAAACAATCGGTTCCCGAATTTCCGCGAGACGATCCGCAGACGGCAAGTGCGTCGGGTTGTCTATGTGGTGTATCGCAGTGTCGTTGGTCTGAACTTCATAGACGACGGTTGGCGCGGTCGTGATCAGCTCGAGGTTGTATTCCCGCTCCAGCCGTTCCTGGACGATCTCCATGTGCAACAGGCCCAGGAAACCACAACGAAACCCGAAACCGAGCGCAGTGGACGTTTCGGGTTCGTAGTGCAGTGACGCATCGTTGAGACGCAGTTTTTTCAAAGCTTCCCGGAAGTTTTCGTAGTCGTCTGAACTGATTGGATAGAGGCCTGCAAAAACGCGCGGCTGGATCTGTTTGAAACCCGGCAACGATTGCCCGGCCGGTTGCCGCTCGAGGGTTAGCGTATCGCCAACCGGAGCTCCTTCGATGTCTTTGATACCGGCGATGACAAATCCGACTTCGCCACTGTGTAACGCCTCCCGGTCGTCCATTTTGGGGGTAAATACGCCGGCACGCGAAACGTCGTAGCTGCGTCCGGTCGACATGACCTGAATCTTTTCTCCTTTGTTCAACACGCCGTTGACGACGCGGACGAGCGAAACGACACCGACATAGTTGTCGAACCAGGAATCGACGATCAGCGCCTGAAGCTCGCCGTCGGGTTCACCCCTCGGCGGCGGAATCCTGGCAATGATGGTTTCCAGAAGCTCGCTGACTCCATCGCCGGTCTTTGCGCTGACCCGTACGGCGTCGTGCGCCTCCACGCCGATGATTTCTTCGATCTCCCTGATCACTCGATCCGGGTCGGCCTGCGGCAGGTCGATCTTGTTCAGGACGGGAACGACTTCGAGCCCTTGTTCGACGGCCGCATAGCAGTTCGCAACGCTCTGGGCCTCGACACCCTGCGCCGCATCGACGACCAGCAAGGCGCCTTCACAGGCTGCCAGCGAACGTGATACTTCGTAGGAAAAATCGACGTGTCCAGGCGTATCGATCATGGTCAGCTGGTAGGTCTCACCGTCCTTTGCGAGATACGACAATGAAACGCTCTGGGCCTTGATCGTGATCCCGCGTTCGCGCTCGAGGTCCATCGAATCGAGCACCTGGTCCGCCATCTCGCGGTCACCGAGTCCGCCGCATGCCTGAATGAACCGGTCAGCCAGGGTCGATTTGCCGTGGTCGATGTGGGCGATGATTGAGAAATTGCGGATGCGGTCCATAGGTTGTACGCCTGACGAGCGGCGCAAAGCTTAACAGCGCAGAGCTTCAGTGTCCGCCGAGGGCGCGGAGCAAGGCTTCTTCGTCGAGTCGGACTTCGCAGACTTCGCGTCGGTCGACGAGCACGACCGGGATTCGTTGTCCGTAGCGGGACGCCAGTTCCGGGTCGCTGTCGACGTCGACGACGTCGAGACCGACTGAGCGGCGCCCACAGAACGGCTCGAGTTCTGCAATCAGATCCTCGCAGAGATGACAGCCGGTCCGGCTGAGGACGGTGACGCGTTCCGCCACGTCAGACGGTCGGTTCTCTGGCGCCGAGAACCACCGGCTGCAAGGTCGTCCTGTGCGACCGGAGTCCGAAACGCCGCACGGCCACAAGTGCCGCCGCGAACGCGATGATGCCGCCGGTGACGGCTGCTGCTTCAACCCCCAACCCCGGCAATCGTCCACCGACGTAAGCACCGCCGATCAAAGCCAGAATCGGCGCCCCGTAAATCAGAAAAGCCGCGCGGACCAGGCTGCTTTCCGACAGCCCGATAACAACGGATTGGCCTTCGCGCAGGCTGAGCCCCGGGTTGATGACGCGGACGCGACCGAGCCGGGATTTCAACCCCTCACCAAACCACCACGCGCCACAGCCGCGCCCTTCGGCACAACGCGCGCAACTGGCCTGCGTTTCGCAACGCACCCACACGTTCGTACCGTCAACGGAAAGTACGGTGGCCGGTTCGGTGATCATGAAAGCTAGCGGTGACTGACGGACTTGCCGATCTGCTCGACAATATCACGAGGGACTTCGCCCATCACGGTGACTTCGTAGCCATCGAGTTGTCCCATGTAGACGTACGCAGAACCGAGCTTCCGCGTTCCTGAGACGCGCTTTGTTTCGCCGCCTGACGGCTCGACCCAGACAGACACCGATGCGATTCCGTCCGAGAACACCATGTGTTCGGAACCGGCACGGTCAGTCTCTTCTTCGTACAGCGCTGTCATCTGGAACCCCTCGGGCAGGTCTTCGACGCGCCAGTCACTTTCACCGTCGCTCGCCGTCGGTTCGGGTGGAGGCGGCACTGTTCTGCGCTTGAAACCGTCGATCGGTGTCTGTGCGACAAGCATTTCATCCGGGATGTGTTGCGGGAAGCTGATACGGCGAAACTCGACACGTTCGACGACGTCGCCATCATCGGTCACGGTTTCGGAACGCAGTGGCAACGCCGTTTCAGTGTCCATCCACAGCCGGTAGCTGTAGAGCTTCGTATAACGGGGTTTGATTTCAATCCGTTTCGTTTCGCGTCCGGCAATCTGCTCGGTGCCACTGATCAGCACCCTGTAGGAATGCGCCAGGTCCCGGTGTTGCACCGGCAGCATCGTCGAAATCGGATTGGCCCAGCCACCTTCCTCGACGAGTACGGTTTTTTCACTCGCAAACACACAAGTGACCGTGTCGTTGTCGCGGATGATCTCCAGGCCCGATCGGTCGAGCGCAACGAGCCGTTCGCGCACAGAAACCTCGTCAACGCGGTGCACAACCCACATGTTTTCGGTAAGGTCGTCGTGGTAGTGGATGAAGTTGCCTTCGTAGTTCAGACTGGCAACCGCGCGGGCCATCTCGTCAAACCATTCGTTGATGTCCTTGCCTTCGGGCAGGCCGGCGAGCGCAGCGGCGGCCCACGCGAGACAGACAGAACCGCCGGCGATCAGGGATTTGTTCATTCGGTTTCTTGCTCGAGGGGTTCCGTGGATTCGGCTTGTTCTGCAGCTGAGTCCGGCTCCTGTTCGTGCAATAGGTTGATCATTGCGCGGCGTTGTGCACCCGGGCCCGAGTAGCGGCTGTGCCGTATCAATTTCTCGTTGAGCTGCATGCGCAGTTCGTACGGCATGCCGGCATCGATCGAATCGGCCCCGGGCGTCGTATAGGAGCGTGGTGCGTCAGCGATTTCCTGTGTCCCCGGTGTCTGCTGCAGCAAGACAATGGCGCCGAGCGCGACGCTCGCCGCGATTGCGGCCCCGACTACCGGTTGCAGCACACGCCAGAACCGGCCCGTAGATTCCTCCGCCGGTGCCGTATCGTTTTCGATCTGTCGCATCACGCTGTCTGCAAACCGCTCCGGGACCGGCACTGCCACCGAACCCCCGATGACATCGCCGATCAACGAATAACGCGCGACCACCGACTTCAGTTCACCGCTCGAAGAAACGCGTCTGATCAGCAGTTCGCTTTCTTCAACCGACAACTCATTGTCGATGAATGTGGAAATCTGATTTCTGATCTGTTCAGTCATTGGTCTCTACCGTCAGTCAAGCAACGGCTGCAGCCGTTTGTCGATCGCTTCTCGGGCTCTAAAAATACGCGACCGCACCGTCCCGACTGGACACTGCATGGTCAGCGCGATCTCTTCGTAACTCATTCCTTCCATCTCACGCAGGATGATCGCGGTCCGCAGATCATCCGGCAACTGTTCTACGGCCTTTTCGACCGTCCGCCGAATCTCGGCCGTCAGTGCCAGGCCTTCCGGCGTATCCGACTCCCTCAGACGTGCATGCATGTCGTATTGTTCCGGATCCTGCAGATCCAGGTCGTATTCCAACGGGCGGCGTCGCGACGCAACCAGATAGTTCTTCGCAGTGTTGATCGCGATCCGGTAAATCCACGTATAGAACGCACTGTCACCCCGGAACTTTGGCAACGCCCGGTAGGCTTTCAGAAACGCCTCCTGGGCGACATCCTGGGCCTCGGACGGGTCGTGTACGTAGCGCATGACCAGCTTCACGATTTTGTGCTGATATTTGCGCACCAGCACGTCAAATGCCGACTTGTCACCCTGTTTAACCCGCTCGACGAGCAAGCGGTCGGCACGGTGGCTAGCCATACGCACCCACCCCGTACGCTTTACCGCACGGCGCCACTAGCATAGACCGGCACCTGGGGGGAAAGTTCGTAGACCTCTTCGAGAACGCAAGATCTGTTTCATGAGGTGCGTTATGTCACATCCGCTGTCCATTAGCGCTGCCTCGTGATGCGTCATTGCGGTCATCCGATCTCGTCCTTGCGGCCCGCCCGGCGGCGGCATTCTAGCAGCGTGGTCTCACTTGACCCAGCTTCAGGGCAATCCGCAGTCGCCTCAGGACCTGCGGATCGGCGTTGTGTGGGCCGATCAGGACGGCGCGGGCACCAGACGGGGTCACGAAGGACAAGCACAGCCACCCCGCGGGTCCGAACAGCCTGTCAGTCAGACGCCCGGGCAGAACGTCGCCGCACCGCAGGCTAAGACACCAGGCTCCTGCCGTGTCGTATTCGATCCGGTCCACAGCGCGGCGGGCCGCTGCCGAACGCCAGACCGAAAACACGATGAATACGGTTCCGAGAAGGCGAACCGGCCAGAGCACCGGTGTGATCCACAGTGCGACCAGGGCTCCGAACCACGGCCAGAAGAAGAAACGCCACCGAGACGGGGTCAGCTCAATGGACAGGGGTCGTACGGATTTCATCGACGAGACGCTTCAGAGTCCGGTCTTCCGGCTCGCCTGACCCGAGCAGCCACGCACTCAGCAACGGGTCGGGTTGTTCGAGCAGTCGTTCCAGACCGGACCAGTCGGGATGACCGGACTGCAGATAGCGGCACAACAGCTCGTCCAGCTCCCGGGTACCACGCCGACAACGCCACACGAGTTTTTTTTGCTGTGCCTCCATGTTCAATAGCGCCGCTCGGCGAGCATTTTCTTGACATCGGCGATCGCTTCCGCCGGATTCAGGCCTTTCGGACAGGCGGTCGTGCAGTTCATGATCGTATGACAACGGTACAGACGAAACGGGTCTTCGAGATCGTCGAGTCGCTCACCGGTCGCCTCGTCCCGACTGTCGATGATCCATCGATAGGCCTGCAACAGTACCGCCGGACCCAGATATCGATCCGAGTTCCACCAGTAGCTCGGACAGGCGGTCGAACAACAGGCACACAGAATACAGGCCGATGGTTGGTCGAGTCGATGCTGGTCTTCGATGGACTGGCGACGCTCGCGATCGGGCGGCGGTGGCGTCCGCGTGATCAGCCAAGGTTTGATCGACGCGTACTGGGCGTAGAAGTTGGTCATGTCCGGTACCAGGTCTTTGATTACCGCCATGTGCGGCAACGGGTAGACCTTCACGTCACCCTTGATGTCGTCATATGCCCATGTACAGGCCAGCGTGTTCAGGCCATCGATATTCATTGCGCAGGAACCGCAGATCCCTTCGCGACAGGACCGACGAAACGTCAGAGTCGAATCGATCTCGTCCTTGATCTTGATCAGCGCGTCGAGGACCATCGGCCCGCAATTCGACACGTCGAGTTCGTAGGTATCGGTCCGCGGGTTGTCGTCGCTGTCCGGATCGTAGCGGTACACGACGAAACGACGTGTTTTTCCTGCACCATCACCAGCGGGATAGTGCTTGCCCTTCCTGATCCGAGAGTTTGCCGGTAATCGAAATTGCGCCATTCAATACACCCGCGCTTTTGGTGGAATCACTTCTACATCATCTGTCAAGGTATACAGATGCACGGGCCGATCCCCAAACGCCACCTCGCCCGTATCGGAAACCCAGACCAGAGTGTGTTTCATCCAGTTCTCGTCGTCACGTTCCGCATAGTCCTCACGCGCATGGGCGCCACGGCTCTCGGTGCGTCGTGCGGCCGAACAAATCGTCGCCAACGCCTGCCCGAGCAGATTCTCGAGTTCGCAGGTTTCGATCAGGTCCGTGTTCCAAATCATCGAACGATCCGAAACCTTCACGTCGGAGAACGATGCAAAAGTCTGGTTCAGCATGTCGACACCTTCACGCAGCACATCGCCGGTGCGGAACACCGCCGCGTGATTCTGCATGATGCGTTGCATCTCCAGGCGTATCTGCGAAGTCGGCCTCGTACCGTCAGCATGCCTCAACTTGTCGAGCCGCTCCAGTGTCGCTTCACCAGAGTTGTCTGGCAATGAGGGGTGTTTGCTGCCGGGTTTGATGATTTCCCCACAACGGTATGCGGCGGCGCGACCGAATACGACCAGATCGAGCAACGAGTTCGACCCCAGCCGGTTTGCGCCGTGTACGGACACACAAGCCGCTTCACCGACGGCCATGAGCCCCGGAATGATGTGGTTCGGATTGCCGTCCTTGAGCGTGAAGACCTCGCCTTTGAAATTCGTCGGTATGCCACCCATGTTGTAGTGCACGGTCGGCAATACGGGAATCGGCTCTTTGGT
>JAZFZN010000055.1:0-5360 GCA_036475515.1 Gammaproteobacteria bacterium | reverse complement strand
TCCGCTGGGATACGGCAACATCGAAAGGCAGTAGAACTTTTCTTTCGATGTATCTTCGGTCACTTCGAAGCAGCGATGTTCGTCCCAGTATTGCTGGGCTTCGCGCTCCACGATTTCTGGTTGGTAGAGTTGCTCCACACCGGGTTCCGGGCTGTCAAGGACGCGTCAGGATAACCGATGTCGCAGAACCGGCCAAGCTGCAAACAGCAGCACCACAGACGCGCCACCGATGACGGGCCAGTTGCCAACCGACACATAGGGTGTGGCGCCGGTGTAAGGGTAGAGGTCGACCGTCAGTGCACCGATTTCAAACTGTGGCAAACGATCAAGAATGACCCCTTTCGGGTCGATCGCTGCCGTGATTCCAGTGTTCGTCGCACGCAACAGATAGCGACCCGTCTCCAGAGCACGCATCTGTGCAATCTGCAGATGTTGATGGGGTGCTATTGAATCGCCAAACCAGGCATCGTTGCTGATGTTGACGAGCAAAGTAGCAGCCGGAAGATAGGCGATCTGCTCGGCACCGAAAACGACCTCGTAGCAGATCATCGTCGCAATCCGCTGGCCGGACAGTTCAATCAGCGGTTGCACATCGTCTCCCCGCTGGAAATCCGAGTGTGGCAGACTCATCAGCCGCATCCAGCTGCGCACGAATGCCGGTACCGGAAAATACTCCCCGAAAGGAACCAGGTGACGTTTGCGGTAGAACTGTAATTCGCCGTCGATACCGATGGCGGCGTTGTACGCATCTTTTGTACGCAGGTTGAAATCCAGCACCCCCAGCAACAGTTCGTAGTCGTTGTCATCAACTTCACGGCGCAGGTCCTCGACGAAGCGAGCAACGGCCGCTTCCTGCAGAAAGCCGGGAATCGCAGCTTCCGGCCAGATGATCAGGTCGCTGTCCTTGTACTCGGCCGTCATCGCAACGTAGCGCTCCAGGATAGGATCGAATTGCTCCGGTTCCCATTTGAGGTCCTGTTCGACGTTCCCCTGCAACAGGGTCACGGTCGTCGCTGCACCCGCCGCCTGTGTCCAAGCAACTTCTCGCAGGCTGCCGCCGCCAATCCACAGGATGGTCAGCACCACGACCGCTGTCAGTCGTTGTCGCGGTCCGAGACGCAACAGCACAACCAGCACGCCAGCCGACAGAGCGACCGCAAGACCGACACCGTGCACCCCGAGTACCGGTGCAAGTCCCGCCAACGGCATGTCGATCTGGCTGTATCCGGTCGCCAGCCACGGAAAACCTGAAAACAGCCAGCCACGCAACCAGTCGAAGAACGTCCAGGCTGCCGGAAGTACCAGCAGCCACCGAAACAAGCCCGGTTGCGGGCGCAGGGTGTTGGAAAGCCACGCAAACATCGCCGAATACAGCGCCATGACCGCTATCACCGCGAGCATCAGCGGAATCGACAACAACAACGGAGCGCCACCAAAGACGCGCAGGCTGATGTACAACCAGTACACACCGGCAAGAAACGCGCCGAAACCAAACAGAAAACCACATCGTGCGGCCAGCTTCGGCGTCCGGCCGTCGATAACGATGAACAGAATGGCGAGCGACACAACCGCCAGCAACGACCAGTCGAACAGTGCAAACGCCAGTGGGTACAGCAGACCCGCGACAAATGCGATTGCGGCGGGATAGCGTGCGACAGCGCCGTCTATGACGGATTTGACGCCCGTCATGGAGCTCTGTGTATCAGCGTTCGGCGGCGGACCGGGCATCGGCGTCCGGGAGGTTCAGCTGCAACGTCACGACCCGCCTCTTGTCGGCACGCAATACCTTGAAGTCGAATTCGCCGATTCTGATGCATTCTCCGCGCCGCGGAAGTCGCCCGAACTCGTGGACGACCAGGCCGCCGATCGTGTCGAACTCCTCATCATCAAGATTGGTTTCAAAAAAGTCGTTGAAATCATCGATGTGTGTCAGAGCCCGGACCGTGTAACTTCCGTCATCCTCGCGCACAATCGATTCGTCTTCTGCAACATCGTGTTCATCGTCGATCTCGCCGACAATTTCTTCGAGCAGATCCTCAATCGTAACCAGTCCGGCCACGCCACCGTATTCGTCGACGACTACGGCCATGTGATTGCGGTTGGCCCGGAACTCGGCCAAAAGCACGTTCAGCCGCTTGCTTTCGGGTACAAACACCGCCGGTCGCAGACATTCGCGGATGTCGAAGCTGTTGCGATCGCCCTCAATGAAAAAACGCAACAGGTCCTTCGCAAGCAGGATGCCGACGACCTCATCCTTGTCGTCGCCGATCACCGGAAAACGCGAGTGTCCGGACTCGATGATGACCGGAAGGATCCCTTCGGGCGGCGCATCGCGTTCAACGACGACCATCTGGGACCGCGGAATCATGACGTCACGAACCTGGCCTTCGGACACTTCCAGGACACCCTCGAGCATTTCCTGGGCGTCTTTGTCGAAGATCTCGCGCTCGCCGGCGTCTTTGATCAGCTCGATGATCTCATCGCGTCCCGCTGGCTTGCTGCCGAGACTGCGCAGTACGCGTTTGAACCATTGGCGTATCCCGGTGGATCCGGGACTGGGAACGTCGTCAGACATCAGCTGGTGGGTACCTCGCGACTTAGTAATCCGTGTCGTAGGGGTCTGGGTAGCCTAACCGCCTCAGGATCGCTACTTCAAGGGCTTCCATGGTCTCAGCTTGCCCGTTTTCCAAGTGGTCATAGCCGAGCAGGTGCAAGACACCGTGGACCGTCAGATGTGCCAGATGTGCCGTCAACGGCTTGCCCCGTGCGGCGGCTTCCTCGCGCGCAACTTGCGCGCACAGGATCACATCGCCGAGCAACGGCACTTCGACATCGTCCGGGAGCCCCACCGGGAACGACAGTACATTGGTCGGCCGGTCTTTGCCCCGATAGCTCGCATTCAACCAGCGACTCTCGTCGGCCGCGACAATGCGCACCGCGACTTCCGCCTCCTCGCGTTTGCCGTCGAGCGCAGCTTCGATCCAGCGTACAAACTCTTCTGGTTTCGGCAACCCGTCGGCGTCGACTGCAAACTGTACTTCCACGTCGATGCTCATCGGTCGGATGGGTCGCCGTGCCGTTCATAAGCTTCCACGATGCTTTGAACCAACGCATGACGCACCACGTCTTTCGGTGTGAAGTGGACGAATCTCACTCCATCCACGCCTTCGAGCACTTTAACAACGTGCTTCAGTCCGGAAAGCTGGTTCTTTGGCAAATCGATCTGTGTCAGATCGCCCGTTACCACAGCTTTCGAACCAAACCCGATGCGGGTCAGGAACATCTTCATTTGTTCGACGGTCGTGTTCTGTGCCTCATCGAGAATTACAAACGACTCATTGAGCGTGCGGCCACGCATGAACGCAAGCGGCGCGACCTCGATAACGTGACGTTCGATCAAACGGCTGACCTTGTCGAAACCAAGCATCTCGTACAATGCGTCATAGATCGGACGCAGATACGGGTCTACTTTCTGCGCCATGTCGCCCGGCAGAAAACCGAGGCGTTCTCCGGCTTCGACCGCGGGCCGCACCAGGATGACACGACGCACCTCTTCTTTCTCCAGCGCGCGTACCGCACTGGCAACGGCCAGGTAAGTTTTGCCGGTGCCGGCGGGACCGATTCCGAACACCAGATCGTCGTTGTTGATCGCGGCCACATAGGCTCTCTGATTCGGGCCACGCGCACGGATCAACCCGCGCGCGGTCGGAATCGTCATTTCGTCGGGTCTCTCTTTGTCACCGCGTTCATTCAGGGCCGATTCCTGCAACCCCATATGGATCCGCTCCGGATTCAGAGTCTGTGACTCGGTGTTGTCGTACAACTCCCGCAGGAACGCCGCAGCAGCGTGTGCCGCGGCGTGCTCGCCTGTCACCATGAACCGGTTGCTCCGGTTGCTAATCGCAACTTCGAGCCGGCTTTCGATCTGGCGCAGGTGTTCATCGAACTGGCCACACAGATTGGCGAGGCGCTCGTTGTCGGCAGGCTCCAGTGTGAATTGAATCGAGGCTGGTTGGCTCATTCGGGTTCGATCACGCGGCGCCGGCTGTCTTCGTAACGAGGCGACCACGCAGGGAATTGGGCAGCGCTTCAGCGATGCGTATGTCCGCGAAGTGCCCGATCAGACTTTCAGGAGCGTCGAAATTGACCCAACGGTTGTTCTCGGTCCGTCCTGCCATCTGCCGCGGGTTCTTCTTCGACGGTCGTTCGACCAACACGCGCTGAACAGTGTCAATCATCGAACGGCTGATCTGCTGCGCCTGGCGGTTGACCTGTTCCTGGAGGCGGTGCAAGCGGGCTTTGCTGACATCCGGAGGAACCGGATCGGGCAGCGACGCCGCCGGCGTACCGGGGCGTGAGCTGTAGACAAAACTGAAACTCTGATCAAAACCGACCTCTTCGATCAACCGCATCGTGGCTTCGAAGTCAGCGTCCGTCTCGCCCGGGAAACCGACGATGAAATCCGAAGAGATCGATATGTCCGGACGGACCTCCCGCAGTTTGCGGATCTTCTGCTTGTACTCGAGCGACGTGTGTCCGCGTTTCATACGGGACAGCGTACGGTCCGATCCACTCTGTACCGGAAGATGCAGAAAGTTTGCGAGTTTGGCGACATCTGCATGCGCCTCGATGAGGGCATCACCAAACTCGATTGGATGTGACGTCGTGTAACGAATGCGTTCAATACCGTCGATCAAAGCAGTGTAACGAATCAGTGTCGCAAGATCGGCAAGCGTTCCATCGTGCATCGGCCCGCGATAACCATTGACGTTCTGGCCGAGAAACGTCACTTCCTTGACCCCCTGTTCAGACAGATGCACGACCTCCACGACCACGTCGTCGAACGACCGGCTGATCTCCTCGCCGCGCGTATAGGGTACGACACAGAACGTGCAGTACTTGCTGCAACCTTCCATGATCGAAACAAATGCAGTCGGACCCTCGGCGCGTGGGGCCGGCAGGTTATCGAACTTCTCGATCTCCGGAAACGACACGTCGACTACGGAAGCGTGTTTCGTACGGGTCTGGTCGAGCATGTCGGGGAGACGATGCAGCGTCTGTGGCCCGAACACCAGATCGACGAATGGTGCACGCGCCGTGATCGCGTCACCCTCCTGGGACGCAACACAACCACCGACACCGATGACGACATCCGGGTTCTGTTCTTTCAGCGGGCGCCAAAGACCGAGCTGGGAGAATACTTTCTCCTGGGCTTTCTCACGGACCGAGCAGGTATTCAACAGCAACAC
This sequence comes from Gammaproteobacteria bacterium, assembly GCA_036475515.1. Taxonomy (GTDB): domain Bacteria; phylum Pseudomonadota; class Gammaproteobacteria; order Steroidobacterales; family JAZFZN01; genus JAZFZN01. Next base: position 111 of record JAZFZN010000055.1, on the reverse strand, counting down.
GTCCGCTTCAGCGGGATCGGCTGTAACTTCCAGACCATGCGAAGCGGCGAGTACGTCGGCCATTCGGTCCGAGTCGTACTCGTTCATCTGACAACCAAAGGTCTTGATGTG
>JAZFZN010000054.1:0-2523 GCA_036475515.1 Gammaproteobacteria bacterium | reverse complement strand
CCGACTGAAACCGATCGACGAGTGCATCGAGCGCGGTGAGCCTGTCGTCCTGGACAGCCGTCGTGTCCCAACCATCTCCGAGCAAACGCGCCGCTTCACCGGGATGCGGTGTCAGGACCCAACCGCTGCGTCGCACGCCGCTTTGCGCCAGCAGATTCAGTGCGTCGGCATCGGCGATCAGTGGCAGGGCGGTCGCTACCGCTGTATCGAACAGGGATCTGGCCCAGGCGTCCTGACCGAGACCGGGACCGACTGCTACGACATCGCTGGACGCGAGCAAAGGCTCCAGCTGGTCGGGGCCGTCGATGCCGTGGCACATCAGTTCCGGTCGCGATGCAACCACAGCTGCGACATGTTCAGGTCGTGTTGCGACAGTGACGAGACCGGCGCCCGCACGCAACGCCGCTTCTCCGGCGAGACGTGCCGCACCGGCCATGCCGTAATTGCCGCCGACGATCAAAACCCGTCCGTTGTTGCCCTTGTGGGCAACCCGACTGCGCGGTGGCAACAGCCTGGCGACTTCAGCACCACGGATGGTTTCCGCAGCAACCGGTATGCCCGATGTTACGGTCTTTGAAACATCCAGGCTGTCGAAGAACACCTCACCGGTGTATTGCGGACCCTGTCCGGTCACCAGACCGACTTTTGCACCGACAAAGGTGATGGTCGCGTTGGCCCGCACCGCGGCGCCACGGACCGCACCGGTATCGGCGTCCAGACCGGAGGGAACATCGACCGCCAGCACCGGTTTCGAGGATTGATTGATCGTTCTGACGACATCGGACCAGACACCGCCGACATCGCGTGTCAGTCCTGTTCCGAGCAATGCATCGACGACGACGTGACAGTCGTGCACGAATTGCTCACTCCAGGACACCACCGACCCGCCACCGGCCGCGAAGTCCTGGTAGGCCTGTTTCGCGTCGCCGGCCAGTTCCCCCGGATCGATCAAGCCGACAACCAACACATCCAGACTGGCTTCCCTCGCCAGTCTCGCGATGACATAGCCGTCCCCGGCATTGTTGCCGGCACCACACAACACCAGCAATCGGCTGGCATCCGGCCAGCGTGCACGCAACACAGCAAACGCCGCGACGCCAGCGCGACCCATCAGTTCGGAACCGGGAATGTCGTGGTCTTCGATGGCGCGCCGGTCCATTTCTCTGACCTCCGCGGCGCGATAAAGACAAACGGGGAGTCCTTTCATACACTCATTATAATCACCCACTGTCACCGAGACGGCTGCGAGTTCCCGAACCGATGCAGACCCTGACGTCTTCCCCCGAATCCAGATTGGACGTACGGACACTCGCACGTCGCATCAAATCCTGGGGACTGGAACTCGGTTTTCAGAAAGTCGGTGTCGCCGACACGACACTCGATGAAGACGAAAAACGTTTGGACCGTTGGCTCGAACTCGAACGCCACGGCGAGATGGGCTACATGGCCCGCCATGGAAACAAACGCAGCCGGCCCACCGAGCTGGTTCCCGGAACGCTGCGTGTCATTTCAGTACGCATGGACTATCTACCCGATGGCGAGGATCCGAAGTCCGTACTCGATGACACAACACTCGCTTTCGTGTCGCGATACGCGCTCGGGCGTGACTATCACAAAGTGTTGCGCAAAAAACTTCAGACGCTTGCGACACGCATCGAAGAGGCGATCGGGCCGTTCGGATACCGGGTGTTTGTCGACAGTGCACCCGTACTCGAGAAAGCGCTGGCCCGAAACGCTGGCCTCGGCTGGATCGGCAAACACACGAATCTTCTGAGTCGGGAAGCAGGTTCGTGGTTTTTTCTCGGCGAGTTGTTTACCGATCTGCCCCTGCCGACAGATACCGCAGTGGACAACCATTGCGGCAGTTGTCGTGCCTGCATAGATGTCTGTCCGACCAATGCGATCGTTGCCCCTTACGAACTCGACGCGCGTCGTTGTATCTCCTACCTGACGATCGAGTTGCGAGGCAGCATCCCGGAAGAGTTGCGTGCACCGATCGGTAATCGCATCTATGGTTGTGATGACTGTCAACTGTACTGCCCGTGGAACAAGTTTGCGCAACGAACCACCGAACCCGGTTTCGCACCAAGACACGAACTCGATGCGGCGGAACTGACGACCCTGTTCGCCTGGAGTGAATCCGATTTCCTGGATCGCACCGCGGGTACTGCGATCCGCCGGATCGGTTACGTGTCCTGGTTGCGCAACATTGCGGTCGCACTCGGCAATGCACCGACGACAGGGGCTGTCGTCCGTGCACTCCAGACGCGACGTAATCACCCGTCCGAGATCGTGCGTGAACACGTCGGTTGGGCCCTCGAGAGGCACGAGGGCTGATGGCCAGCCTCGAACCCGTCCCTCACCAGCGCCTCGTACAGCCGGATGGTCACTTTCGAGTGGCCGATGCAGCAACAGGCCCTCCCGAGACAATCGATGCAGAACTACAGAAAGACCCGTATATGCGTCACGTTGTCGCTGAGATCATTGTGCCCAGTCTGAAACATCTGCATCTGAATTATCCGA
>JAZFZN010000053.1:0-2357 GCA_036475515.1 Gammaproteobacteria bacterium | reverse complement strand
CTGACGCTGGCAGAACCCGAACTCCAGGTCGTGCCTAACGAACGGCTGATCACCCAGGCCGGTCTGAACCGACGGGACGTCGCGAACGCCGTTCGTGCGCTGACCGGAGGCTTGTTCATTAACGAATATTTCGACGGCAACGATCGCTACGACGTGATCCTGAAGGCCGGAGAGTGGGATACGCCCGAACAACTCGCAGCGATGCCGATCGCGACACCACAGGCGGGTGCACAGACAATCGGCTCGCTTGCCGAACTTCGGCGAACGGTCGGCCCCTCGCAGTTACAGCGTTTCGACGGCCAACGCACGATCAGTCTGCAGGTGTTGCCGCCAGACGAAATGACGGTCGAAGAAGCACTGGAACTGCTGCGCACCGAAGCGGGGCCGGCCATCAGCGCAACCCTTCCGCCCGGTTCGAGCATCAAATATCGTGGTAGTGCAGATCGCCTCGAGGGTGCCCTAACCGACATGCTGGTCAACTTCCTGCTGGCGGTATTGATTCTGTTTGTCGTGATGGCGGCGATCTTCAAGTCAGTGCGCGACGGTCTGCTGGTATTGCTGGTAATGCCGCTGGCATTGGCCGGTGGACTGCTGTCACTGCGGGCGCTGAACCTCGTGACCTACCAGTCGCTCGATATGTTGACGATGATCGGGTTCATTATTCTGCTGGGATTGGTCGTGAACAACGCGATTCTGCTGGTCAGCCAGACCCGGGACGGCGAGCGCAATGGCATGCGCCGCAGCGAAGCGGTCGAAGCGGCCGTGCGGGTACGCGCCCGGCCTGTTTACATGAGTACGCTGACCAGCGTGTTTGGCATGCTGCCATTGGTCGTGATACCGGGTATCGGCTCCGACATCTATCGTGGTCTGGCTACCGTGATCGTCGGCGGTATGCTGTTCTCAGCCGCGTTCACTCTGATACTGATGCCAGCCCTGCTCCGCATGGGTGCACAAAGCGATGTGTTTGCAACACTGAGGGAACGGGTGTCGCGGCTGGTTCCGAAAAAACCCGCATCCGTAAGTACGAGGCCGTTCTCATGAGAAGTCTCAATTGCATCCTGTTCTTTGCGTTGCTGCCACTGGTCGCAAATGGTCAGGAAATGCCACCCAGTCCGGTCGCTGTCGCGAACGTCGTGCGCACCACCGTGGTCCCCACCGTGCCAGTCACCGGATCGATCTACAGCCGCAACGACATCCAGATCACCTTCGGTGTCGATGGTCAGCTCGACTATGTCGCCGAACCCGGTACCGTGCTCGAAGCCGATGACGTGATCGCAAAGATCGATACCGTGCCGCTGGAGTTGCAGAAGGCCGAACAGGAAGCACAGCTGCAACGCGCTCGTGCACAGCTGACTTTTTTGAATGCGCAACTCGAACGGCAACGCGACCTGCTGGACACGAACAGCACGTCGCGCAACCAGATGGAACAGACACAATCGGAGCGCGATGTCGCCGCGAGTGATCTGCGTATCGCGGAACTGCGCATCCAGCAGATCGAAGATCAGCTGGGCCGGGCGACCATTACGGCACAATTCGGCGGTGTCGTCACGGAACGTTTGAGACGTGAGGGCGAAGACGTATCCCGTGGCACTGTAATTGCCCGCGTCACCGATACCGAGAACCTCGAGGTACGCGTGTTTGCACCCTTGCAATATGCCGGTCGCGTCAGTGCGAACGACAAACTGACGATATTCGGCTATGAATCCGAATACACAGGCGTCGTTCGCAGTGTCGTACCATCGGCCGACATACGTTCACAGACCTTCGAACTGCGTATCGATGTCGCTCTCGAAGCCCGCAAGAACTGGGCCATCGGGCAACTCGTCAGCGTAGCCGTGCCGATGCGTGCCGCCGAATCATCGCTCGCCGTTCCTCGGGACGCGCTGATCCTGCGCCAGGACGGCACCTACGTGTTCCGGGTCAACAGCGAGCAAGTCGCCGAACGCGTTCGGGTGGAAACCGGCGACAGCGCCGGCGATCTCATCGCAGTCCGCGGTGAACTCGCCGAGGGTGATCGTGTTGTCGTGCGCGGAGCGGAAACACTCAGCGACGGACGTAGTGTTTCGATCCTTGACGATGAATCAGGCCGTACCGTCAGCGGCCTCGCGAACGATTGAGACTTGTTTGGGGGCCCTCTGTCCGCTCACGTCAATCAACATCGAGAATTATGAAACCCGCCTTCCTGGCGGGTTTCTTATGATCAGAAATCGTTCGTCACTTCTTGACCAATGTAATCAGAGTGGGCATAGAGAAATCTCCGAGGTCGGGTCGAATCTTCGGCGGTCCCTTCTTTTTCTGCCGCGATCGACGCCGGCTGGCGGCGCCAATGGTACATGGAGCTGGATCCGAATTTGGCT
>JAZFZN010000052.1:0-3061 GCA_036475515.1 Gammaproteobacteria bacterium | reverse complement strand
CGATTGACAACTCGTATTGCCCGTTCTCCAAACCGTGAACCTCGAGCGCTTCACGACTCATACGATGCCCAAGTTTAGCCAGTATTGCACCCGGTTGTGCCTCTTCGGGGACGACCCAGGGCAAGCTACTGGCGATCCATGTGAATTCGACGCGATTGTCGGTGAAATTAAGATTCGAGATTTTACCACCCGAAACTCTCGGAATTGGCTTGCCGTTCTTGCTGGTAAGAAGGCGAATGTTCGAGACCTGTCTCGGAAGTCCAAGGTCGCTCAGAATGGCATAGGCCATGACCACTTGGCCCGGCGGATCGGGATGAACGGCGTCGCGAATCATCGTGAAATTCGGGTTTGTCTTGCGAGTAGTAAGCGTGAAGTTATTCAGTGGGCTGTACATATCGACGAATCCAAACCCTGACTCGACAGCGACTTCACGTAGCCAAGTACCATAATAGGCCAACACCGAATTGTAGAATTCCAATCGCTGGGCAGGATTGGGCCGGTTCGGACGCTGACGCAACCTCGCGGCACGCGAGTCGTACATTGTCGGCGTCATCAGAATCGGCGTAGCGCCAATCGCTTTGATTCGGCCGATGAGTCGAGTCATGTCTCGGTGGTAAGTGCGAAATGTCTCTTCGTCGTACGGTTGATACCGACCATCATTCATGCCTAACAGCACCGTGACATACTTTGGCTTGTAGGCCGCCACATCTCGATCGAACCTCTCTAATGCATCCCAGGCTTTCGCGCCACCAACACCTGCGTTGTGGAGTCGTAATCGAAGTTTTGGGAAACGCGTGAAAAAGTAATCCTCGACGTATTGAGTGTAGAGGCATTGGTGCGTGATGCTGTCGCCCAGGAAGACGATGCTGTCACCGTTGTTCAATTCCAGCTTGGCAAGCGGTGGCTTGAATTCTGGCTCCGCAGCACCGGTCCGTAGAGCGAATAAACATACGATCAAAAATAAGCTTGAGAAGCGTACGAAGGGTTTCACGGTTGTGTACTCCTCTTGGTCATGATTTTGAACCATGCCTGATTTTGGGGATCACACCATATGTTCTTTGGTGGATCGGTTGACAGTCTGGCTGTAAAGATTACTCTAATAGTGTTGGATTTGCATGTGACCGTAACTGATTCGTCAGTGCTGGTCCTCGATCCGCCACGTTAACAGCCCGCCCTCAAGATCCCGTGATCGATAACCTTCCTTCAGCGTGTTCATTTCAATAACGGATGCAACTCGAGGCGCAAATGGAGTACAAACTCGTCTGTCTTGATGCGGTCGCACCAAGGCCCGAGATCAGTTTGGATAAACTGCCCGTAGTGATCGGTCGCAGCGATCGTGCGACGATTCGGTTCTTCGATACGTGGACTAGCCGTTTTCATTGCAAAATCGATCAAGAGGATGGCCGTCTCGTTGTCGAAGATCTGCGATCGAGTAACGGGACACTTGTTAACGGCGCTGGAATCACAAAGACAACGTTGAAGCCGGGAGACACGCTGACAGTGGGAATCTCGACTTTCGAGTTAACCTTGCAAGCATGTCGATTTGAAGCAGCCGAAAGCCTTGGGTATGAAACCGCCGGTGCTTTAGACTCTCAATCCTGTGATTGACGCGTGACACGCAGCACATTACCGCCGTGCGATTCGCTGTGCACGTTTGTCCAATTCGACCGGCACCTTTTTGAGCAGCATGTCGATGACGTCGTCTGGTGCAATGCCTTCGCTGTCCGCGTGAAACGTTGTCACGATACGGTGGCGCAAAACGGGATGCGCAATCGCACGAATGTCTTCGGTGATGACGTGAAGTCGGCCTTCAAGAATTGCGCGGGCTTTCGCGCCCACCATCAGGAACTGCCCGGCTCTCGGTCCCGCCCCCCACGAGATGTATTGTTTAATGAAGTCCGGCGCTTCGTCCTGGTTCGGCCGAGTCGCCCGGACAAGGTCGCGTGCATACACATAGACGTGCTCGCCAACGGGCACTTTTCGAACCACCTCCTGCAGCGCCATGATCTGACGACCCGTCAATGCGATCGACAGTTTTGGCTCTTCACCGCCTGTGGTTTGTTTCAAGATGCGCAGCTCCTCCGCCGACGTCGGGTAGTCCACCACGGTGTTGAACATAAAGCGGTCTAGTTGGGCCTCGGGCAGCGGGTAAGTTCCTTCCTGCTCGATGGGGTTCTGCGTCGCCAGTACGAAGAACGGTTGTGGCAAGCGGTACGTGTTCGAGCCGACCGTCACGTGGCGTTCCTGCATCGCTTCGAGCAAAGCGGCCTGAGTCTTTGGCGGCGTGCGATTGATCTCGTCGGCCAGCAGAACATTCGTAAACAACGGTCCTTGCATGAACTGGAACGTCCGATGTCCCGTCTCAGGGTCATCCTGCAAGACGTCCGTCCCGGTAATGTCTGACGGCATCAAGTCGGGCGTGAACTGAATACGACGGAACGACAAGTGCAGGATTTCGGAAATCGTGCTGACCAGCAGCGTCTTTGCCAATCCCGGCACACCGACCAGTAGGCAATGACCTCGGCTGAACATCGCGATCAGAATTTGATCGATCACCTCCTGCTGCCCGATGATGACTTTCCCGATTTCTTCGCGCAAGCGGGCGTATGCGGTCGCTAGACCGCGGATTGCTTGAGCTTCTTTCTCGCGGGCGTCTGCGTTGCCCGCCTCTACGGATACACTGTCAATATTGTCTGTCATTGGTGATTAGTTCTAATGAAGTTCTCGAACAAGTATGGCACAGCCATTTTGAAATGGCACAGCCATCTTGACTATGTCCGGTTCGAGCTGCCGATTTCGCGTTCTTTTCGCGGATTACATTATTTCTTATCTTTGCTCTGCATGAGCTCTAAGATTTTGTCCTTGAAAATGATACTGGCTCCAATCGTGATGGCAGCGAACACAATTGCGCAAGCATAGATCACGCTCTGTGTGATAGAGGCATCAGCAGCCGTTCGTGCAACTCTTTCTTGCGTCGTAGGACCGTAGTCGTACGCTAACAGTAGTAGTGATTTCATAGATCCACCCTTTATTTAAATCGGTCGTCATTCGATCGTCCCCA
>JAZFZN010000051.1:0-12086 GCA_036475515.1 Gammaproteobacteria bacterium | reverse complement strand
CTCCTGATCTTTGGAACCCCTGGCGGCCAGATCTGCAGCATCCCGGCGTTCGTTGCGTCCGGACCAGTAGGACCACAACATTGTGATCACGGTGATCATTGCTCCGCCTACCAGAAACAACGGGTAGGTCGGCCCCCCTGCCTGCTGAGCCGAGGCAAGGTGAATTCCCACCGCCGCAACCAAGGCGAGCAGAAGTACGGCAAGGATCGGGAACAGCTTTGAACTTTGCATAGCGCTTGTTTTTCCGTCGCACTGATTGGACTATTCGGCAACCTGCATGAACGCGTTGCTTTCGACCAGGTCGCGAAAATCAAAGACCGGCCATGATTCCGCATCGCGGCTGCATTCACCACGCACATAACTGCGAATGCTCCCGGGCACGTCGGCCGAGAGCGGCCCATACTCCGCCACAGCAAAACGCCTGAAGCCGTAGACTTCGTCGACCAGCAAACCGGCCGGGATGTCGCGGTGATTGACGATCAGCACACGCGAATGGCGCTCCGGTGTTGTCGTCACACCGGTAAGAAACGCGTTCAGATCGGCGACCGGGGTCAACTGGCCACGGATGTTCGCGATCCCCAGCAACCAGGGCTTCGCTCCCGGCACGCGGGTCAGTGGAGGGAGTTCGCGCACTTCGCGGATCTCGTCACGTGCGACAGCGAAGCGGTCTTCGCCCAGCCGGAAAGCAATACCGGTCCATTCGTCTACATCGGAACTCTCGGTGCGACCGAGCATCGCTGCTCGGCCGCGGCTTTCGAGTTCGAGCAACAGTTCGAACGGTTTCTTGCCGGCGGCAGAATCCATCAGCGATCCAGAGCGGCTTTGGTCCGGCGTACGAGCTCTGCTCCGCTGACGGGCTTGACCACGTAGTCGATCGCCCCCTGGCGCATACCCCAGATCCGGTCGGTCTCTTCACGCTTGGTCGTCACCATGATCACCGGAATTGACGCCGTATCCGGATCATGGGCGAGTCGCCGTGTTGCCTGAAAACCGTTGAGGCCGGGCAACACAACATCCATCAGGATGAGGTCCGGCTTCATGCTCTTCGCCTTTTCGACACCCTCGTCGCCGTCCGACGCAACCGCCGTCTCATAGCCCCCCGTCTCGAGCGCCTTTTTCATGACCAGCGCCTCGGTCGGCGAGTCTTCTACAATCAACACCAGCGCCATTGCGACACCTTAATAATCAGCCAGTCACGCAGCAACGTGACGTTCGATTGCCTCGAGTAGTTCGTCTTTTGTGAACGGTTTGGTCAGATATTGTTCCGATCCGACAATACGGCCGCGTGCCCGATCAAACAGGCCATCTTTGCTCGAAAGCATGACCACCGGTGTGTTCCTGAAGCTCCTGTTGTGCTTGATCAGAGAACAGGTCTGGTAGCCGTCAAGACGCGGCATCATGATGTCGACGAAAACGATATCCGGATGATGGTCGGCGATTTTCGACAAAGCGTCGAATCCGTCCACGGCGGTGAAGACTTCGCAACCTTCCCTGGAAAGCAGCGTTTCGGCCGTGCGCCGAATGGTCTTGCTGTCGTCGATAACTAGAACCTTCAGGCCTTGCAGCCGGCCTGAGTTCTCATTAGCGTTGGCCACTCCATTCCCCCTTCGCCCCCGCGATCTAGGCACACGGGAATTGCCCGCTCATGTTTGCCGCGTTTTATCATATTGCGCTCAAGAGCGCCAAGATATGGCTCACTGTCTTCGTTTCCAGTCAATACAGGCTGTCATCGGATTGAAAGCCTGGCTGTCAGGGCCTAGGGTTACGCCGTATGAACGAGAAAAAAGTTCGACTTGGTGTCCTGATGGACCCAATCGAGTCCATTCAGCCTAAAAAGGACACGACCCTGGCGATGCTGCTTTCCGCAAGCCGGCGTGGTTGGTCCATCAGCTACATGAATCAGGGCGATCTGCGCAGCCGCGACGGCGAGGTTTTCGCGAGAACGCGTCATCTCGAGGTTTTCGACGATCTCGACGACTGGTTCCGGCTCGGCGCGGAAACCGATGAGCCACTTTCCGCCCTTGACATCCTGTTGATGCGCAAAGACCCCCCGTTCGACATGGAGTACATCTACACGACGTATATGCTGGACCGTCTCAAGGAATCCGGGGTGCTCGTCGTCAACGATCCGCAAAGCCTGCGCGATGCCAACGAGAAGTTCTACACGGCATGGTTTGCCGACCTGTGTCCGGCGACCCTGATTACACGTTCGGCAACTGATCTGCATGGGTTTCTGTCCGAACAGGACAAGATTGTCGTCAAACCTCTGGACGGCATGGGTGGCCGTTCGATTTTCGTCGTGACGGGGAGCGATGCAAACATCAATGTGATCTTCGAAACAATGACCGAAGAGGGGCAACGCTTTGTCATGGCGCAAAGGTTCATACCCGAGATCAAGGAAACCGGAGACAAACGCGTATTGTTGATCGATGGCGAACCGGTACCGTACATGCTGGCGCGCATTCCGGCAAAGGGTGAAAGCCGTGGCAACCTCGCAGCAGGTGCGCGTGGAGAAGCCTTGCCACTCGGCGACACCGAGAGACGCCTGTGCGAACGTATCGGACCGACACTCAGAGAAAGAGGTTTGATCTTTGTCGGTGTTGACGTCATCGGCGACTACATGACCGAAATAAATGTCACCAGCCCAACCGGTGTTCGTGAACTCGACAGCGCGTTCGACATTGCCATTTGTGACGACCTGATGGATGTACTGGCCGCCCGGATATGAGCCCGCAGACCTGCTATCTGCGGACTTTGGCGATAATTGCGGTTGTCGGAGCTTTTGCGGGTTGCGAGCTTCGGGAACCACAACGGTTTCAGTTTCCGGCGATGGGGACGCTGGTTTCCGTCAGCATTTACGGCGCACCCGAAGAAACAGCGTCTGCAGCAGTCCGCGAGCTCGAGTCCCTGCTGACCGAACTGGAACACGAATGGCGTCCGACCGGCGACGGTGCGCTGGGGCAGGCAAACACGGCACTGGCCGAACAGGCACGGGCGACCATCGATGATGACCTGTCTCTTTTGATCGAAGACGCGATGGCCCTTTCGGAACAAAGCGGGGGTCTGTTCGATCCGAGCCTCGGCGAGCTCATCAGACTCTGGGGTTTTGACGACAGCGCAGTCGACGATCACGTCGTGCCGGACGAGACAGCGATTGGAAACCTGCTCGGCGACACAAGCAGCTTGTCGCTCGAGGAAAACGTGCTGATCGCCACTCGTTCAGGTGTACGCATCGATCTCGGCGCCTATGCAAAAGGCGTCGCCCTCAAACGTGCGGTCGAGCTATTGAAGGCGGCAGGTATTCCCAACGCGATCGTAAACATGGGCGGAGACCTGAAAGGCTACGGCAGAGCCGGAGACCGTCCGTGGCGTGTCGGTGTGCGTCACCCACGCGACAGCGGCGTACTCGCCGGAATCGAACTCGGCAACGAAGAAAGCGTCGTGACCTCGGGAGACTATGAGCGCTACTTCGAGCTCGACGGAAAACGCTACCACCACATACTCGATCCACGCAGCGGCTACCCGGCCGCAGACACGATCTCGGTAACGGTCATCCACGAAGACGCCGCACGGGCCGACGCTGCGGCGACGGCACTCTTTGTCGCCGGTCCCGAATCGTGGCCGGAAGTCGCCGATGCTCTGGGCATCACCCACGTGTTGTTTGTCGGGGTCGATGGGACCATCCAGATGACGACTCCGATGTCGGAACGCGTCGCCTTCGAAGAAACCGGGGAAGCTCTCGACATCAAGGTGCGAGAGTTGTGATCAGCCGTGGGGACACAATCATTATTGCGGCGGCAGCAGCAGTCGTCGTTTTCACATACCTTCGCTTCTGGGTCCCTCCCGGAGCGACTGCCGAACGTGTCGTAATTCGCGGCACCGAAATCGAACAGACCTACTCGTTGACAAACGACAACCGGGTCGAAATCGCAGGGCCGCTCGGAAAAACCGTAGTCGAGTTTCGTGATGGACGCGTACGCGTCGCGGAATCACCCTGCCGAAGAAAACTGTGCGTACACCGTGGCTGGCTGGAACGGGCGGGTGAGATGACTTTTTGTCTGCCGAACGCGGTGAGCGTCGAACTGGTCGGTGACAGCTACTACGACGGAATCACGTTTTGAACACGGCGACGGCAACACGCGATGACCACCTCATCGCCGGTTTCGCGGCACTCGCGATTGCGATTCACATCATCGAGTCGGCGTTCCCGTCTCCGTTGCCGGGTGTCAAACCCGGCCTCGCCAATGTCGTTACCCTGATCGTGCTGTTCCGCCACGGCCTCGTCCCGGCAATCTGGGTCGCCGGTCTGCGGGTCGTCATCGGCAGTTTGTTGCTCGGCACCTTCCCGGGTCCGACTTTTGTCATGGCATTTTCCGGTGCCGCGGCAGCGACTGCGGTCCTGGCACTGGTGGTCGGTGCGCGATCCCGGTGGCCGGTCCATGGGCCCGGTCCGGTCGGCGCCAGTGTCGCGGCATCGCTCGCACACATGAGTGCACAAATCGCCGTGGCTTATGCCTGGTTGGTACCACACAGCGCATTGCTGAAACTCGCACCGATACTGTTAACCGCCTCACTCTTGTTCGGAATTGCGAGCGGTATAATCGCTCAGGTCGTGTTGACGAGACTTTCCAGCTGATGGCAGCACTTCTTGACGGCAGCGCACCGACGGCCGACCGACTCGCTTCCGCGCTCTTTGCCGCGACACTGATACACGGTGTGGTCATCCTCGGGATCACCTTTGCACCGGCGACGCTCGCACCGCCTGCCGAGAACCCGACACTCGATGTCACGCTAATTACCGGACCCGCGGACCCGGCGCCCGAATCCGCACAGGCCTATGCCCAGCAAAGCCAACGTGGTTCAGGTATCGGCGACGCCGAACGCGCCAGCGCCTTGCCGTCCAATCTGGCGCCGACAAACAACCCCGGAAGCACCGATGCAAACGACTGGAATGATTCGGCGCCGGGTCGAAACGAATCGACGCCGCAAGTGGTTGCATCACGCCAGGGTCAAACGCGTATCAACGTGGAAACACAGGACGAGGCTCCTGAAGACAGCTTCAGACGCGAAGCAGTGCTGATGCTTGCCACCAACTTGACCAACGCCCCACTCGATGATCTGGAAGCACTCCCGGAACAGGAACAGGTCGAACGCGACTATCTGTCGGTTGACGCGCTCGAATCGAGTTTCGCGACCTATCTTGCATCCTGGAAACAAAGCATTGAACGTGTCGGCACGCTGAATTATCCGGACGACATCCGCCGACGCGGGTTGTCGGGCAATCCGATTCTCGAAGTCGCGATCAATGCCGATGGTTCGCTGCATGAAATCGTCGTCCGGCGTCCTTCCGACTATCGGGTCCTCGACCAGGCTGCGCTGAGAATCCTGCAACTGGCGGCGCCGTTCGAGGCATTCCCCGACGAAATCCGCAAGGAATACGACGTGCTGCGCTTCGTCTACGAATGGCAGTTCCTGGACGGCACGACTGCAGGTGGGTCCATCAGCATGGCCGTCGACGAAGGCTGATCCGAAACACCATCAGATCGCCGACATGCGAGCCGCGGCGCGGTATCCGGCCGATTGAAACGCACGCGTACCTGGACGGTCCAATAGACATAAGCGGCGCTTCTTTGCGCGTTTCGATACAATGTCGTTATGGCTTCAGGCACATACTTCACCGATCAGTTCCTGATCGCAATGCCGAACATGTCGGATCCCCGTTTTCAGCAGACGGTTACCTATGTCTGCGAACACGACGAGGACGGTGCACTCGGCATCGTCATCAACCGGCCGTTGGAACTGAAACTCGGTGAAGTACTTGCTCAGATGTCGCTGGATACCAGCGACGACGACCTCTGCAAACAACCGATCGTCTATGGCGGCCCGGTGCAACAGGACCGCGGGTTCGTGCTTCACGATCCGACGGTTTCCTGGGATTCCACCTTGTCTGTTTCGCCCGACGTCGGTCTGACCACATCGCGCGACATCCTCGCGTCGATGGCCGGTGGCGACGGCCCGACACCCGCGTTGGTCGCGTTGGGCTACGCCGGTTGGGACGCAGGACAACTGGACCGCGAAATGGCCTCGAACGCCTGGCTGTCCGTCCCGGCCAACACGGACATCATTTTCAGGACACCGTTCGAGAAGCGCTGGGAAGCCGCGGTTGCTTTGCTCGGAATCGACCTCGACCGCCTGAGCGATCAGGCAGGCCATGCCTGAGCAGCCCGACACGCGAACACCAAAAGACGCTCCCATCCTCGCTTTTGATTACGGCCGGCGGCGAATCGGCGTCGCCGTTGGAGTAGAATCCGCCGGCAATGCGTCACCGCTGGCCACCCTGAACGCGGGTCAGACCGGACCGGACTGGAAGGCCGTCGAAGCACTCGTTGCCGAATGGCGTCCCGCTCTGTTGCTCGTGGGCTTGCCGACGCATATGGACGAGACAGAAACCGACATGACAAATGCCGCGCGGGCGTTTGCCAACGAACTCAGCGGACACACCGGTGTTTCCGTAGAACTGATCGACGAACGCCTGTCTTCATTCGAAGCGGAAACGCGTCTGAAAGAAATGCGGCGCAGCGGTCAGCGTCGTCGGCGCTTGAGAAAAGAACACGTCGACAGCATGGCCGCAGTGGTCATTCTGGAAACCTGGCTGGCACAAAAACATTGAACGGCCAGCCGGCACACCACGACTGAAGATTGGGAAAATAGTGCATCACCTGCTCAGCCTGGAGGGCTACACGCGCGCGCAACTGACAAAACTGCTCGATGCGGCCGAGTCCTGGTTGCGTGCGCCGGACGAACCGGTGGCACGTAGCGACGAACTGGCAGGACGCACGGTCACCAATCTGTTTTTCGAACCGAGCACGCGTACGCGAGTATCTTTCGAACTCGCTGCGAAAAGACTGGGTGCCGATATCGTCAATCTCGATCTGGTCACCTCGTCGCGCCAGAAAGGTGAATCGGTCCTCGATACGGTCTACACCTTGCAGGCGATGCAGACAGACATCTTTGTCGTACGTGATTCAGAAGAAAGAACACAACGGGACATCGCCGAGCATGTCGCACCGCAGGTCGGTGTGATCAACGCCGGCGAAGCGCACCTCGCGCATCCGACTCAGGGTCTGCTCGACGTGTTGACCATCCGCCAACACAAACCGGAGATAGAAGACCTGACAGTCACGATCGTCGGTGACATTGCTCATTCCCGCGTGGCGCGTTCCACAGCACGGGCGCTGCGGATTCTCGGCAACCGGTCGTTGCGACTGGTCGGACCAGAGCAATTCCTTCCCGAAGCCGATGAATTCCCTGAGGCGGAACTGACAACCGATCTCGACGCGGCCCTTGACGGCGCCGATGTCGTGATGGCCCTGCGTCTTCAGAAAGAACGCATGGACACCGGCAAGCTCAGCCACACGATCAACTATGCTGGCAAGTATTGCATCACGAACCAAAGGCTCAAGCATGCAAGACCCGACGCGATCGTCATGCATCCGGGACCTCTGAACCGCGACGTTGAAATCTCGTCTGATATCGCCGACGGCAGACAGTCGGTGATCTTTGAGCAGGTACGCAATGGTGTTGCCGTGCGCATGGCGGTTCTGGTGGCGATGAACAAAACGTTGACCAACGCATGAATGCGACACACCGCGACACCATTTTTGTCGAAGAGGCCCACATACTCGAGCAAACGGTATTTCCGGGGCCCCAGTTCGTTACCCGACTTGAAGCACCCGAAATCGCGAAGGCCGCAAAACCCGGAACATTCGCACATCTGACCTGTGACCCCGCGTTGCCGATGCGGCGTCCGTTGTCGATCATGCGTGCTGCGCCGACGGAAGGCTGGATCGAGTTTCTGTACAAACTCGCCGGCGAAGGCTTGCGGTTTCTCGGTGGCTCCCACCGCGGCGACGCGATCAACGTATTGGGGCCGATCGGAAAACCATTCGTGGTTCATCCGGATCGCCCGCGTGTGCTGATGCTCGGCGGTGGGGTCGGCATACCACCGATGGTGTTTCTGGCGGAAAGCCTGCAGTACGACCGGCGCACCGACTGGAACCCTGTTGTATTCATGGGCTCTGAGCTGCCATTTCCGTTCGAGGTCGCAACCGCACAGTTAGCGCTGGCGGGGATGCCGCCCGAAGCATCCAGCACCATGCCGTTGATGGAGGAACTCGGTGTGCCATGTCGACTCGCATCAGAAGCCGGTTACGAAGGAGCCGGCAAAGGCTTCGTCACCGACCTCGCGCGTGCCTGGTTGAAAACACTCGACGCATCAGAACTCAGCAAAGTCGAAATGTTTTCCTGTGGACCGACACGGATGCTGAAAGCCGCCGCAAAGCTGGCGAGGGAATTTGATGTTCCCTGTCAGGCAGCACTCGAGGAGTTCATGGCCTGCGCTGTAGGTGGCTGTGCGGGTTGTACTGTACTCGTCGATACGCCGGATGGGCCGGCAATGAAACGCGTATGCGTCGACGGACCCGTCTTCGACGCGTCTACCGTCCACTACCTCCAATAGGTGCCGGAGCGTCTACCGTACGCTGATTGCAGGGGTAGCTAAACGCCGAAGTCTAAGCGTGCTTCAAGGTTCGCGCGCGAATCGGCGTTGGCCAGGACTTCTTCACGACTGGCCAGACCTTCCTTGTAGATATCATAGAGTGCCAGATCGAAATCCTGCATGCCTTCGAGTTGGCTTTCCACCATCGCTTCCTTGACGGCGTCCACCTCACCTTTGAGTATGAGTTCTGCAATGTGTGGTGTGTTCAGCATGACTTCGACGGCGGCCAGACGTTTCGCGTCCTTACCGATGATCAGACGCTGGCAAACGATCGCGATCAGGTACTGGGAAAGGTCCATCAGCACCTGTTTGTGCTGTTGCTCGGGGAACATGTTGATGATGCGATCGAGCGTTTGCGATGAGTTGTTCGCGTGCAAGGTCGAGATCGTCAAATGACCGGTACCGGCGAGGTTCAGCGCGGCTTCCATTGTTTCACGATCGCGAATCTCACCGATCAGGACGACGTCTGGCGCTTCGCGCACAGCACTACGCAAAGCCCGTTTGTAAGATGCCGTGTCCTGGCCGATTTCACGTTGGTTGACGATGGAATTCTTGTTTGAGTGAAGGAACTCGATCGGGTCTTCAATCGTGAGAATATGATCGGAACGTTTTTCGTTGCGCTCATTGATCATCGCAGCCAGTGTCGTCGACTTGCCGGACCCGTTAGCACCGACCATCAACAACAGACCACGTCTGTGCATGATCAGATCGTCCAGGATCTTCGGCAGCCGGTAATCGGCCAGATGTGGCACGTCCCTCTGGATGTAACGCATGCACATCGCCAGCGTGCCGCGCTGGTGAAAGGCGTTGACACGGAAACGGCCAAGCCTTTCCCGGGAAACCGCAAAATCCAGTTCCAAGTGTCGTAGCAACTGTTCCCACTGGTCTTCCGACATCACGGAACGGACTGCGGCCTCGACCTCTGCGACAGACAACAGTTTGTCATTGACCGGCATGATGCGCCCTTCGATCTTGATTTTGAGCGGCGCCATCGGTGCAAAGAACAGGTCTGAAGCATTCTTGTCGACCATCAGCTTCAGCAGTGGCTCGATATTCATCGTTTCTTGCGGATTCGCGGCCATCAGTATGTCTGCCCCTGTTCTCCGTCAGCGAGTTGCAGGCTCTTGTCGGCTTCCACGGGCATCTCTTCGCGTTTGCTCTCGAGCTTGATGCGCAGGCGAAGATCGTTCTTCGAATCGGCGTTCCTGATTGCGGCGTCATGGGAAATCAAACCGTTTTCATAAAGCTCGAACAAGGCCTGATCGAAAGTCTTCATACCGAGGCGGGTCGACTTGGCCATGATCTCTTTAATCTTATGGACGTCGCCCTTCAGGATCAGATCACTGATCAATGGCGAAGCCAGCATGATTTCGAACGCAGCGATTCGGCCCTTACCACTGTCCCTGGGAATCAAGCGCTGTGAAGCCAGACAGCGGACGTTCAACGACAGGTCCATCAGCAGTTGGCCACGTTTTTCTTCGGGAAAGAAGTTGATAATGCGGTCGAGCGCCTGGTTGGCCGAGTTCGCGTGCAAGGTGGCGAGACAGAGGTGGCCGGTCTCGGCAAACTGTATGCCGTATTCCATGGTTTCGCGGTCGCGGATCTCTCCGATCAGAATCACATCGGGCGCCTGACGCAGGGTGTTCTTCAGCGCCGTGTGCCAGGATTCCGTATCGATACCGACCTCACGCTGGGTAATCACACAGCCCTGGTGATCGTGGACATACTCGATCGGGTCCTCGATGGAAACGATGTGCCCCTGTGTGTTCTGGTTGCGATGGCCGATCATGGCAGCGAGCGTCGTCGACTTACCGGAACCCGTACCCCCGACCAGGATCACGAGACCACGTTTCGACATCACCACTTCTTTCATGATCGGTGGCAACTCGAGGTCTTCGAATGTCGGTATCGTCGTGTTGATCGTGCGCAACACGGCACCCGTGTGGCCCTGCTGAATGAATGCACTCACACGGAAGCGGCCAATCTTAGCCGGCGCGATCGCGAAGTTGGACTCCTTGGTCGCGTCGAATTCCTTCGCCTGCCGGTCGTTCATGATCGAACGCACCACGACCGCTGCCTCACGTGATGTCAGCCGGTTTTGCCCGACGGGACGAATGGTGCCATCGATCTTGATCGCCGGCGGAAAACCTTCTGTGATGAAAAGGTCGGACCCGTCCTTCTGCACCATCATCGTCAGAAGTTCCCGGATCAATTTGATTGCGTCATCGCGGTCCATAGCGGACCTCCCAAAACTTTCTTCGGTTCAGAAGTTCTCTTTGTTTGCAGCACGCACTCTCGCCTGTTGGCGAGAGATAACGCCCTTGGCTACTATATCCTGTAAACACTGATCGAGTGTCTGCATCCCGTCGCCCTGACCGGTCTGAATCGCTGAATACATTTGCGCGATTTTGCCTTCGCGGATCAGGTTTCGAATGGCCGGTGTACCAATCATGATCTCGTGCGCTGCAATACGACCACCACCGGTCCGTTGCAGCAGCGTCTGAGAAATCACGGCACGCAATGACTCCGACAACATCGCGCGCACCATCTCTTTCTCAGCAGCGGGGAACACGTCGACGACACGGTCAATCGTTTTGGCGGCCGAACTCGTATGCAAGGTGGCGAAGACGAGGTGACCAGTTTCCGCTGCGGTCAACGCGAGACGAATCGTTTCGAGGTCGCGCATCTCACCGACGAGAATAATATCGGGATCTTCACGCAACGCCGAACGCAATGCTTCGGCAAATCCGAGTGTGTCGCGATGCACTTCGCGCTGGTTGACCAAACATTTTTTACTTTCGTGGACGAATTCGATCGGATCCTCAATCGTCAGCACATGGTCGGTTTTGTTGTCGTTGATGTAGTCCATCATCGCCGCCAGTGTCGTCGACTTGCCGGAACCGGTCGGACCAGTAACAAGGACGATGCCACGCTGATAAAGTGAGATTTCTTTAAAAATCGCCGGAGCACCTAGATCATCGAGAGTCAAGATCTTCGAGGGAATCAAACGGAATACGGCGCCAGCGCCGCGACTCTGGTTGAACGCATTGACACGGAAACGCGCGAGGTTCGGGATTTCGAACGAGAAGTCAGTTTCCAGGAACTCCTCGTAGTCCTTGCGCTGTTTGTCATTCATAATGTCGTAGACCATCGCGTGGGTTTCTTTGTGTTCAAGCGACGGCATGTTGAGGCGCTTGATCTCCCCATCCACACGGATGATCGGAGGAACACCTGAAGACAGGTGCAGGTCAGACGCTCCTTGCTTGACGGCAAACGCCAGAAGCTGGGCGATATCGACGGCCATCAGACTCCCCTGTTATGGTCTCTCGCAAACGGCGTATGCAGCCTGCACCAAAACGCGAGAAAAATCGAGACACGATATGATTTCTAAGGATTTTTTCCGCGATTTTTGGCCGCTCCCGAGCGGCCCTGAGGAGTCTAACAAAGGGTCCGGTGCTGCAACATGACGCAGGTCACAGAGCACCTGCGCCGCATCAGGAACCGGATCACAGCGGCCGATCAGTATTGA
>JAZFZN010000050.1:0-8485 GCA_036475515.1 Gammaproteobacteria bacterium | reverse complement strand
TATCGCGCACTTTGTGTTCGGTGGTCGACTCAGCGGGCTGTTGGCGACGTCCGGTGTCGTGACCATTGTTATCGGTTTTTCGATTCGGGAAATGATCGCCGACTTCTTTTCGGGCGTCGCGATCAGCGTCGAGCAACCTTACCGAATGGGCGACTGGATCGAAGTACAACCCGGTGTCGTCGGCAGAGTCATCGAAATGAACTGGCGTGCGACAAGACTCGTAACGGAGTCCGAGCAATCGATCATTGTGCCGAACAACGATCTGGCCAGCCGATTGTTTGTGAACTACAGCATGCCGCAGCCGGAGTTCCGTGAATCCCTCGAGGTTATTCTCAGCCACACGACCGATTCGAACCGCGCGCAGAACATTCTGCGTGCCGCGGTTCTGGCGACCGAAGGTCTGGCACCGGATCGCTCTCCGGACGTCAAGATCTTGCGATTTGACGAGCGTGGTGTCGTTTATGCCGTGCGTTTCTGGGTGTCGGACTACGCACACCGGGCTAATTTGTTGCATCGGGTTGCGAAGAACATTTTGCAACACCTGGATCAAGTCGGCATCGTATTGCCGGTCGCACAGAGCGAGGTGTTCCTGACCCGCAACCGACCACGACAACGCGAACGTCGCATCGACTCGCGCCGTCTTTTGGGTCGTATCGACTGGCTGGACGCATTGAACAAGGAAGAACTCGAACAGCTTGCGTCCGCGGTTGTCAGTCAACAATATGCAGCCGGTGAAGTCATCGTGCGAGCAGGCGCGTCTGGGGGTTCGCTATATCTGCTGGTCGAGGGCACGCTGGAAGCGACTGCCGCGTCCGGCGAACGCTTCGGCCAGATCGAACCGGGCGAGGCGTTCGGTGAGATGTCGTTGCTGACCGGTGAGCCACGTTCTGCGACCGTGACGGCGCAAACCGAAGCATTTGTCCTGAAACTTTCCCGTTCTGACTTTGTGCCCATCCTGCGGGCCCGGCCGGCCATTGCCAAACGCCTCGGTGAAGTGATGGCGTCGCGCCGCGACCGCATGCGCCGAGAACTCGAAAACGACAACGAAAGCGGCGACGAAAAAGGTCTGGCCGGGCAGATCGCGCGACGTATCAGCGTATTTTTCGGGCTCAGCCCCGACAGCTGATCCCTTAACAATTTTTACAAAGTTTTTGCGGTTCTTTAATGACCTGACGGCGCCAAAAGCCTACCGTGCACGAACGCCCGAGTCATGGTGTCGTCCGATGAACAACACGCTGCGAAGCCTCGTTGCTTTTGCCATTTTTCTGTGTCTGCAGCCCTGCCTCAAAGATACGGAAACAGCGGTGCGTGGCGCATTGAGCGACAAACCCGCCGTGCCCGCGGACCGCGAACCACCATCAACTCAATCGGATTGACTCGTTTCCCCATTGCCGGTGAGGAGCGAGCGTTGTAAAAAGGTCGGATGAAGCAGCCGTCACAGCACCGCGGGCCGAGGATTCTGACGATCGTCGGCGTCCTCGGTGTGTTGCTCGTTGTTTTGGCCGGGTTGCAGTACTACTGGCTCGGGCAGATGACTTCGTCGGAGCGGGAACGGCTGTGGATGAACATGGGCAAAGGATCCTGGATCCTCGGTGTCGACATCGATCGCACCGTCGCGTCCATCTTCGAAACGTTCGATATCGTCGCCGCGACGCCTGAGGAAGCGCGCGACGCCATTGAACGTCGCCACATACGCTGGCAGGAACGTTCGCCCGACCCCGAGATCGTGCATTCGGTCTATTTCACGCGCTCGCCCGAAGGCCCCGTTGACGTGGTGGATCCAGCTCTCGGCTACCTCGTGCCATTGTCCGAAAGCGAAGAACAGCGTATCCGAAACAGGCTGCTTGAGATCGACGCGCGACCGGAAGAACAGATCGTATGCCGCGACAATGGTGGAATCCCGTTACTCGCCAGCCCCGTGCGTTCGGCGGAAGGCAGCGATGTTCTTGTCGGTTGGACGCTGATTGAACTCGATTCGGAATTTCTGACTGAACATTACCTGCCATTGCTCGTGAAGCTGAGTTTCGAACTGGAGACACCTGACACATTCAAGACGGCGGTCGTCAGCAAGGCGAACCGCCAGGCGGTTTTGTACTCGACGGCGCAGGGTCAAACAATCGTTGCACCGGAAGTGATTCACCACTTCTTCAGCTTGCGCTTGCGCAATCGTATGGCTCTTTCTCCGGCCCTCGACAAACCTCGCCGAAGTCTTGCGGAGATTGTGGAAGAACAGGAACAGTGGATGGAAACCGCGCGCGACGACTGGGACGAACCCGTCATGGAGTGGGGCGAAGGTTGCCTGTCGGTCATATCAACCCACGCTAGTGGCTCGCTCGAAGACGCCATCGCACACATGCGCAAGCGCAACATGCTCATCGGTTTTGGCGTGCTCGCGTTGCTTGCGGCCAGTGGCCTGACACTCGCGCTGACTTCGCGGCGTGCGCAGCGACTCGCACAACAGCAGATGGAATTCGTCGCCGGTGTTTCGCACGAGTTGCGTACTCCGCTGACCGTGATCCGTTCGGCCGGAGAAAACCTCGCCGATGCGATCGTTGATGATCCCGAAAAAGTCGAGGAATATGGAAACGTCATCCGGCGCGAAGGCCAGCGTTTGTCCGACATGGTCGAGAACGTATTGAGCTTCTCGCGTGAACAGGTCGGCGAGATCGAACTGAGACCGGTGTCGATTCGGGAAACGATTGCAACCGCAGTGCAGGCATGCCGACGGTTTATCGACACTTCGGGGGTCCATATCGAAGTCAACGCACCGGATTCCTTACCGGATGTGATGGGCGATGAGCCCGCATTGGTGTCGGTGTTGCAGAACCTGATATCGAACGCGATCAAGTACGGACCGAAACACCAGCGCATCAGCATCACTGCACGCAAGATGAACCACGACAGCAGGCCGGAAATTCAGGTCGCCGTACGCGACCAGGGTAGCGGCATTCCGACGAATGAGATGCCCCAGCTGTTTGAACCGTTTTTCCGTGGACGACGTGCGCACGCCGATCAGATCCAGGGAAGCGGTCTGGGTCTTACCGTAGTGCGGCGGGTCGTCGAAGCCCACGGGGGTCACGTCACCGTCAACAGCGCGCCCGGTGGCAGTGTGTTCGTGATCCACCTGCCGTCCGGACCTGAGGCGGGTTTCGCGTGAGCCGCATCCTGCTCGTTGAGGACGAACCCGGTCTGGTTCTGACGCTGACTGACCGGTTGCACAGTGAGGGCTACGAAGTTGAAACAGCCGGTGACGGTCCCGGCGGGCTGGAACTCGCGTGCACGAAGCGCTTCGATCTGATCGTGCTTGACGTCATGCTGCCGGGACGCAACGGTTTTGATGTCTGTCGCGACCTGCGTCAGACTGGAGACACAACGCCCGTGTTGATGCTGACCGCACGCGGAGAAGTGGTCGACAAGGTGCTCGGTTTGAAGATTGGTGCGGACGACTACCAGACCAAGCCATTCGAAATGATCGAATTGCTGGCGCGTATCGAAGCCCTGTTGCGCCGCACGTCCGTCGAACCGCTGCCACAACAGGAAGCGGTGCAATTTGGCGGTGTTGAAGTGCGTTTTGACGAAGCGATCGTCTACCGTGACGGTGAACCGGTGCAACTGTCTGCGCAGATGTTCAAATTGTTGAAGCACTTCGTGCTGAATCCCGGTGTCGTCATCAGCCGTGATGATCTGCTGAACGAAGTCTGGGGGCACGATGCGATTCCATCGACCCGAACCGTGGACGTGCACGTTGCCTGGCTGCGTCAGCGGATTGAGAAAAACCCGCACCGCCCCGAGTTCCTGCTGACCGTGCACGGCCTGGGATACAAGTTCGTCACCACGGAAGCGGACACCGGCTAACCGATCCGGTTTCGACGGCGGTGTTCCGGTCCGAACCTGGCGGGTTGTGGGTTGTCTGAACAAATAATGCCAAGGTTTTCCGCCCCACCATTTTTCGCCGTCGTCTCGTTGTTCGTGCTGAACCCGGCGGTTGCTGATCGTACGTATTGCGACGACGACTGGGTCTGTGTCGAACGTCGCGAAGACGCCAAGTCGATTGAAGTTTTTGTGGAAAACCGAAAACCATATCCGGTGACGGTATCATTACGCGCGAGAACTCGTGGTGTTTCTCTCGATGGAAGCAGCACGGTCACATTGGTGATCGACGGCGGTCATCGCCAACGCGCGTTTGGGGGAACAAAACGGAATGACTCGGGTTCGTTGCGTGTTAGCTTTGACTGGACAGTAGGGCGTCCGGACGTCGAACACGATGACAAATACCGGTACCGTTTGCCGTACCGGGACGGCGAACACTATTACATCCTGCAAGGCTTCGGTTCACGATTCAGTCATACGGGGCTCGAACGCTACACGATCGACTTTGCTATGGAGGTCGGAACACCCGTACACGCCGCACGAGATGGGGTCGTGGCACGTCTTGAAGAACGACACGATCGTGGTTGCTGGGAAGATGGTTGCGGGGCCTATGCAAACTACATCGTCATCCTGCACGATGACGGTACGACCGGCGAGTACTACCACCTGCAAAACGAGGGCGCACTGGTGGAGGAGGGCCAGTATGTGAAACGAGGTCAGCTGATCGGTCTTTCCGGGAATACCGGCCACACGACGATGCCCCACCTGCATTTCGGCGTCTATCGCGCCGATACCTGGGGACAGACGAGATCGCTGCGGGTGCGGTTTCGTTCTGCGGATGGAAAAGTGTTCGAACCGCGCCGCGGTGGTCGCCACGAAGCCGGCTGACGGCGGGCGTTTCACCGGGATCGAGTTCACCACAGTGGTACAATTTGGCCGCAAGGCTCTCATATTTCTCAAAAAAAACTGCGCAAAGCCATTGATCTTGTGATGCCGTTCACGGTATTAAGTCAATCGAGTTCATAGAGTCAGTCCAAATGACTGCCGGTTTCGTAGGTGAGAGAAACGTCTGAAAGAGTCCTGGGTGGCTGCGGGCTGCTCGCGGCGGGTTTTTTGTGTCTGTCGGCTGCCGTTGCCGACGAACGCACACACGCTGGCAAGGTTTCGCGCAACGGAGATCCGTTGTCGACGTCCTATCTGCCGGTCCTACCGGAATCGCTTTCACAGCATCGCAACCGTGATCGCAAACCCCTGTACGTGCTGGGCGAACGGGTGGCGCCAGGCAGTTCGCGCACCTTGTACTGGTCGGCGAGTGAATTGTTCGCTGGTGTCGACATCATGACGCCGGTGTTGATCGTCAACGGACGTCGCGCGGGTCCGACCGTATGCCTGACAGCGGCTGTACATGGCGATGAGTTGAACGGTATCGAAATCGTTCGGCGTGTGATGCACAGCCTGGATCCACAAACGCTCAATGGCGCTGTCGTCGGTGTACCGATAGCCAACATTCAGGGTTTCCGCCGTACGTCGCGTTACTTGCCGGACCGTCGCGATCTGAATCGGCATTTTCCTGGCAACGCCGTTGGAAGTTCTGCATCGCGCATCGCGCACTCGTTCTTCGAACAGATCATTTCGAACTGCGATGCACTCATTGACCTGCACACAGGTTCGTTTCATCGTGCCAACCTGCCACAGTTGCGTGCCGACTTGACGATTCCACGTGTCGTCGAAGTAACACGGGGATTCGGTTCTACTGTTGTTCTACACAGCCTCGGACAACCGGGCACCTTGCGTCGCGCGGCGACGGACGCGGGCATACCGGCGGTCACTCTGGAGGCCGGCGAACCGATGCGTTTGCAGGTCGACGAAGTCGAGCATGGTGTCAATGGCATCGTGACATTGCTGACGACACTGGAGATGCTCGAAGGCGAGCACGATTGGGGCGATCCCGAACCGGTCTACTATGCGTCGATCTGGGTACGCGCCGAACGTGGTGGAATTCTGTTGAACCAGGTCGATCTGGGTGAATACGTCGATGCCGGAGATCTGCTTGGCACCATCACCGATCCCGTGACAAACGCGCAGAGCCACATTCGTGCGCCGACCAGTGGCATGGTGCTCGGCCGTGCATTGAACCAGGTGGTGATGCCGGGTTTTGCGACATTCCGGATCGGAGTTGAAACGAGTCAGATCGAACCGGGCACCGTGGTTAAAAAGGACAGCGACGGAGACAACCACCACACCCAGTCCGACTACGACGGTGAAATGCACGCCGACGACGTTCTGTTGTCCGGCGACACGATGACCGACGACGAGGAATAGGTTAAGCTTCGGTCGTTGCTCACCGTCGCTGACGCATAAGCGTGGGATTATCGACGGCGGGAATTGATGAAGCCAACCGACACCAAGAATCCCGATTACTTTCACCGTGTCGTCGACTGCCAGTGGGCATGTCCGGCGCACACGGATGTCCCCGGGTACATCCGCCTGATTGCACAGGATCGGTTCACGGACGCCTACATGTTGAACAGGGAGTCCAACGTGTTTCCGGCGATCCTCGGACGTGTCTGTGACCGACCCTGCGAACCGGCCTGCCGACGCGTCAGAGTCGAAGACAAACCGGTCGCGATCTGTCGACTCAAACGGGTCGCTGCGGACCTCAAAGATGACATCTCCGATCGTCTGCCCAAAATCCCGACGCAAAAAAATGGCAAACGCATCGCGTGTATCGGTGCCGGTTGTGCGTCGCTGACCGTCGCAAACGATTTGTTGCCACTCGGTTACGAAGTGACGATCTTCGAACAACTCGCCGAACCCGGCGGATTGATGCGCACCAATATCCCGGCATTCCGGTTGCCGGCCGAAGTATTGAACGAAGAGATCGACGTGATCATCGACATGGGTGTCGACCTTCGACTGAACACACCGGTCGACAGCATGAAGCAACTGCTCGACAGCGGTGAGTTCGACGCCGTGTTTGTCGGTAGTGGGGCACCCAAAGGCAAGAATCTCGACATCCCCGGTCGATACGACACTGATCGCATCCACATCGGCATCGAATGGCTGGAGTCGGTTGCCTTTGGTCACGTCAGTTCGATCGGCGAACGCGTATTGATCATCGGTGTTGGCAATACCGCGATGGACTGTTGCCGCTCCTCGTTACGACTCGGTGCCAATAACGTCAAAGTAATGGCGCGCAAACCCCGTGGTTTCTTCAAAGCGTCCGACTGGGAGCTCGAAGACGCCGAAGAAGAACAGGTCGAGATCGTCGTCAATCATTCGCCCAAGGAGTTCGTGGTCGAGGAAGGCCGCCTCGTCGGCATGAAGTTCGACAAGATGGCCTATGAAATCGAAGGTGACCGCATCCGCTCGTCTGAAGCGGTGTGCGAAGTGTTCCTGCCCTGCGACGACGTCGTGCTCGCGATCGGACAGGAAAACGCGTTTCCGTGGATCGAACGCGACATCGGCGTCGAGTTTGACCAGTGGGATGTTCCTCACGTCGACAGGACGACATTCCAGTCGACGCGGGAGGGTGTGTTCTTCGGTGGCGACGCGGCCTTTGGCCCGGAGAATATCATCTGGGCGGTCGAACACGGGCACCAGACCGCGATCTCGATCCATAAGTATTGCAACGGCGAATCGCTGACCGATCGACTTCCATACGCGATGAATCTGTCCAGCACCAAGATGGGCATGCACGAGTGGAGCTATTCCAACGACTACGATCCGATCGAACGGCGTCTGATGCCACACGCGAACCTGAAAGAACGCTTCCGGCGTCTGAATATTGAGGTCGAGCTTGGTTTTACGCCCGAGCAGACGGTCGAAGAGGTCGAGCGTTGCCTGAACTGTGACATCCAGACCGTTTTTTATGCGCCGAAATGCATCGAGTGCGATGCCTGCATCGACATCTGTCCGGTCGATTGCCTGACCATCACCCACAACGGTGACGAAGAAGACCTGCGTACACGTCTGAGTGCACCGGCAGAGAACCTCGATCAGCCCTTGTACGTTTCCGAAGAACTGAAACAGACCGGTCGGGTCATGGTGAAAGACGAGAACCTCTGCGTGCACTGTAGCTTGTGTGCGGAACGTTGTCCGACCGCGGCTTGGGACATGCTGAAATCCGAGCTCGTGATTCCCTATGCAACCGACGAAGCCACGACGGAAAAGCGCAGGAAGACCGCATGAAGGAGCAGGTCAACGATTTCGTCGTCAAACTGGCCAACGTCAATGGCACCGGCTCGGCCAGCGCAAACGGGCTTCTGATGAAAGCCCTGTTCCGGATGGGCATACCGGTTACCGGCAAGAACTATTTTCCCTCGAACATCCAGGGACTGCCCACCTGGTTCGAAGTGCGTGCCAGTCACCGTGGTTACATGGCCAGGGCCGGACACGTCGACATGATGGTGGCGATGAATGCCCAGACCTATGCGCAGGATCTCGCCGATGTACGGTCCGGTGGCTATCTGATCTACGACTCGACCTGGCCGCGTCACAAGGCGCTCGCACGAGAGGACATAACGGTACTCGGCGTGCCGCTCGCGAAGATGTGCAACGAACGGTTCGAGGACGCACGTGCACGGATCCTGATGAAGAACGTGGCCTATGTCGG
>JAZFZN010000049.1:0-7259 GCA_036475515.1 Gammaproteobacteria bacterium | reverse complement strand
CCCTCGAGGCCGGTTACGTAACTCCGACGACGGTGATCGATACCTCCCCGGGCCTCATGCGCATCGGTTCCTGGACCGTGCAGGATCCGCGCGACTTCGGCCGCATCGATGTCACAAGCGTTCTGACCAAATCGAGCAACGTCGGTGCTGCGAAGATTGCCCTCGCGCTGGAACCAGAACAGATCTGGGATGTGCTGTATCGCTTCGGTGTTGGTCAGTTGACAGACAGTTCTTTTCCCGGCGAGTCGGCAGGCCAGCTCAACCATTACGAGCACTGGCGCACGATCGGCCAGGCGACCCTTGCTTTTGGTTATGGCGTCACGGTGACGTCGCTGCAGCTGGCACAGGCCTACGCGACCATCGCCAGTGGTGGTTTGCGTATGCCGGTCAGTCTTCTGGCGCTCAATGAAGCACGGGCGCCACAACGCGTTGTGACACCGGAAACGGCGGCCCAACTGGTCGCGATGCTGGAAACGGTCGTAACGCCCGAAGGCACGGGAAATGCGGCCGCTGTCAGCGGGTATCGCATCGCCGGCAAGACCGGCACGGCACGCAAAGCTGTTTCGGGTGGCTACGCAGACGACCGGCATACCGCGGTGTTCGCAGGACTTGCGCCGGCATCACGACCTCGTCTCGTGACTGTCGTCGTAATCGACGAACCCGAGGGTGAGCGCTACCACGGTGGTGACGTGGCAGCACCTGTTTTTGCGCGTGTAATCAGCGGCGCATTGCGTTTGCTCGGCATTCCACCGGACGCGGTCGATGAGGTCAGTTCGACACAGCTGGTCCAGATGGCGGTGATCCAATGATGGAGAAACAACGCTCTTTGGGCATGCAGATCGACGGGCTCTTCGAAGGACTGGCAGTCGTCACAGACGACAGGTCGGTAGTCGGTCTGACAGAAGATTCGCGCGCTGTTGTACCGGGCATGTTGTTCCTTGCCTGTCGTGGCAGTGCGGGTCACGGTCTGGATCACCTCGACGAGGCGATCGAACGGGGCGCAGTGGCGGTGGCTTGGGAGCCGGTTTCCGGTGTCGTCGCACCCGAAGTTGCGGAGCCGGTGCTGGTTTTCCCGGTTGACGAGCTCCGCAACAAGGCCGGTGTCATCGCCGGACGTTTCTACGGTGATCCTTCCGCCGTGCTCGAAGTTGCCGGGGTCACCGGGACGAACGGCAAGACCACCTGTACCTGGCTGATTGCGCAAGGACTCGAGAAATCGGGACGAGCCGGCGGTCTGATCGGCACGCTCGGGACCGGGCGTCCCGGTGCGATGCAGGCGGGTACCCACACCACCCCATCACCGATTGTGTTGCAACAGGAACTCGCGGCCTTCCGCGACTCCGGTGTCCGCAACGTCGCGATGGAAGTCTCGTCGCACGCACTGGACCAAAGACGCATCGCCGGAGTACGCGTTCCGGTTGCCGCGTTCACTAATCTGACACGCGAGCACCTCGATTATCACGGCGACATCCACAGCTATCGGATGGCAAAAGCCCGCCTGTTTCAGGGCCCGGGGCTGGAACACGCAATCGTGAACGCCGACGATCCGTTCGGTTCCGAACTGATCGGACAGATCGATCCGCATATCGAGGTATGCAGTATCTCGGTACAGAGCGGCACCCCGGCAACTGGTACACGCCACCTGCAAATCGTCGGGATCGAACCAAGACCATCCGGACTCGATGTGACCTTGCGCAACGGCAGCGAGACGCAAACATTTGCGACACGACTAATCGGACAGTTCAACGCATACAACGTTGCGATTGCAGTCGCGGTGCTGCTGCACTGGGGTCTAAACAGCGACGATATCGCGGAACTCTTTCGGGACATCGAAGGACCCCCCGGACGCATGCAAGCCATCGGTGGAGGAGCTGATCTTCCGCTGGTGCTGATCGACTATGCCCACACACCGGATGCACTCGCCAATGCGCTGAAGGCCGTGCGCACCCATTGCCATGGTGCGTTGTGGTGTGTTTTCGGTTGTGGTGGCAATCGCGATGCCGGCAAGCGACCCGAGATGGGTGCGATTGCGGTGGAACTTGCCAATCGCGTCATCGTTACCGACGACAATCCCCGCGACGAAGACCCTGACCAAATCATCGCCGACGTGCTGCGCGGAATGCCTGACAACGCGGCACAAGTCGAGCGCAACCGTAGCAAAGCGATCCGCGACACGATCGAAGCAGCCGACGCAGGCGACATCGTGCTGATCGCCGGAAAAGGCGATGAAGAAATACAGCTGATCGGGAGTGAGAAGCGCTGGTTCAGTGATGCCGATGAAGCACGTCGTGCACTGGCACAGCGCCAAACGGAGGACCTGTCATGACCGAGTGGCGTCTGACGGGTCTGGCGCGGGAAGTTGGCGGCGAACTGAGGGGCACCGATCGCGGGTTTTCGAAAGTCAGTACGGACACACGCAGTCTCGAACAACGTTCGCTGTTTGTAGCGTTGAAAGGGCCAAACTTCGACGGCTGCGATTTCATCGATGCCGCACGTGAACGCGGAGCGAGCGGCGCGCTGGTCGAACGTTTCGTTGACAGCGGTTTGCCGCAGGTGCGCGTAGCGGACACGCTCGAGGCTCTCGGTCAGTTTGCCCATGCACATCGGTTGCGATTCGGAATTCCGATCGTTGCCGTGACCGGCACTAACGGGAAAACGACCGTCAAGAACATGCTCGCACGCATACTCGAGCAACAGTTCAAGGTGTTGGCCACCGAAGGCAATCTGAATAACGAGATCGGTGTGCCGCTGACTCTGTTGTCTTTGCGTGCACAACACGAAGCTGCCGTTGTCGAACTCGGTGCCAATCATGCCGGCGAGATTGGACGTTTGACCGCAATCGTCGATCCGTCGGTAGGGCTCGTCACCAACGCAACCGCCGCGCACCTGGAAGGCTTCGGTTCTGTGGAAGGTGTCGCGCGCTCCAAAGGCGAGCTGTTCGAACAGCTGGATTCAGAAGCAACCGCGGTGATCAACGCCGACGACGTGTATTGCGAAATGTGGCAGGAGCTGGCCGGTGACCGCCGGATGCTGACCTTTGGCAGTCACCCGGGTGCCGATTTTCGCATCAGCGGTGTCAGCCAGGAGACCGACAACGGCCAGATTTCGGTCAGATTTACGTTGCACACTCCGGATGGCACGGGAACGATTCGCATCCCGCTGGCCGGTGCGCACAACGCATTGAATGCAGCGGCTGCTACCGCAGCTGCGTGGGCAATAGGTGCCGATTTTTCCTCGGCAGTCGCTGGATTGCGAACGGTAGCCCCGGCCGCAGGACGTCTCGAGATCTTCGAGACGATCGCCGGTGCTCGGTTGATCAACGACAGCTACAACGCGAATCCGACCTCTCTGACGGCCGCGATTCAATTTCTCGTCGCGCTCGACGGGGAACCCTGGGTCGTGATCGGTGACATGGGCGAACTCGGTGAACACTCCGAACGCTGGCATACGGAAATTGGAGCGAGGGCGCACGAATACGGTGTGCGAAGACTGTTCGGGGTTGGAACGCTCGCACGTCGCGCGGTCGACGCATTCGGATCGGGCGGCGAGTGGTTCGAAGACATCGACGTACTGACGCAAACACTGAAATCGCGTTTGCGTCCCGACGTCAATCTGCTGGTCAAAGGATCGCGAATGATGCGGTTGGAGCGTGTGGTGGCGGACCTCGTTTCCGAACCACCGGCGATGAGACAGGTAAACGGAGACTGAAGCGTGCTGCTGTATCTGACCGAATATCTGACTCAGTTCTACAGCGGGTTCAACGTTTTCTCGTATCTGACGATGCGGGCGATCCTCGGCGTACTGACGGCGCTCGTGATCTCGTTTTTGATCGGACCCTGGATGATCCGGCACCTGAATATCCGGCAAATCAGCCAGACGGTGCGTGATGAGGGTCCGGAAGCACATCTGCTCAAGACCGGCACGCCGACCATGGGGGGCACGCTGATCCTGACGGCACTCGGTGTTGCTACCCTGCTGTGGTCGAACCTCGGCAACCGCTATGTGTGGGCGGTTATCGGTACCACACTGGCGTTCGGTCTGATCGGTTTCATCGACGACTACAAGAAACTCAAGTACGGCAACAGCAAGGGATTGTCGCCTCGGCAGAAACTGTTCTGGCAGACGCTGGCCGCACTTGCGGTGGCGTTGTTCCTCTATGAAACGGCAGTGAACCCGGTCGAAACGGCATTGATCGTGCCGTTCTTCAAGGGCGTGATGTTGCCGCTCGGCGTTTTTTTTATACCTCTGGCGTGGCTGGTCATCGTCGGTACGAGTAACGCGGTGAACCTCACCGATGGTCTCGACGGTCTCGCGATCATGCCGGCCGTCATGGTCGGTTCAGCGCTCGGAATTTTTGCGTACCTGACCGGCAACGTGAACTTCTCCGCGTACCTCGGTATCCCGTACGTCGCGGGTGTCGGCGAGATCCTCGTGTTCTGTTCCGCGCTCGCCGGGGCAGGACTCGGGTTTCTGTGGTTCAACACCTATCCCGCACAAGTGTTCATGGGCGATGTCGGTGCGCTTGCCGTCGGTGCAGCGCTCGGGGTCATCGCAGTCGTCGTACGCCAGGAAATCGTGCTGGCAATCATGGGTGGCCTGTTTGTCGTCGAAACGGTGTCGGTGATGTTGCAGGTCGCGTCGTACAAGCTGACCGGTCGCCGGATATTCCGTATGGCGCCATTGCACCACCACTACGAGCTCAAGGGCTGGGCCGAACCAAAAGTGATCGTCCGTTTCTGGATCATCACGGTAATCCTCGTACTCGTGGGTCTGTCGACGTTGAAGCTCCGCTGATGCTGATGCCTGTACGCAACAAAGAAGTGACAGAGAGCGAGGATCTTGTGAATCGCAATGCGACCACCAGCGTGATTCTCGGTCTCGGTGAAACCGGCTTGTCGGTTGCGCGCTACCTAGCTTCACAGGATGAGACCTTGCGCGTTGCAGACACACGTGCGCAACCGCCCGCTCTGTCGGAACTGCAGAAGACCGTTCCCGGTGTGGAACTGCGTCTCGGCGAGTTCGGCCGGGACCTGCTGGAAGACGCTGCACAACTGGTCGTGTCTCCCGGTGTTGCGCTTCACGAACCGGTCGTCGTCGAGGCGCGGAGACGCGGAATCCCGGTCCTCGGTGACATCGAACTCTTTACACGTGCGGTCGATGCACCCGTTATTGCGATCACCGGTTCGAACGGCAAGAGCACGGTGACCTCGATGGTCGCGGCCATGCTCGCAAACGCCGGTTACACGGTGCGCGCCGGTGGCAATCTTGGAACACCGGCACTCGATCTGCTCGGGGCCGAAGCGCCGCAATTCTACGTGCTCGAACTGTCGAGTTTCCAACTCGAACGCACCGAGTCCCTGCGGGCCAGTGTCGCGGTCGTTCTGAATGTTTCCGAAGATCACATCGACCGGCACGGGCATGTCGATGTGTATGCCGATGCAAAACGGCGCGTATACATCAACTGCGAATACGCGGTTGTCAATCGGGACGACCCGCGTGTCCAGTCGATGGTCGAGGAGCCGACTACCGGGTTTACGCTCGGCGAACCGGCCGCCGGAGATTACGGGGTGCTCGAAGCGGGTGACCAGACCTGGCTCGCATACGGAACTGAACGACTGATGACCGCCGACGGGCTGCCGACCGCCGGTCGGCACAACGTCGCGAATGCATTGGCAGCCCTTGCGGTCTGCGAGATATCGGGAGCACCGCGTCGCCCATTGATCGAAGCCTTGCGAAGCTTCGAGGGTTTGCCGCACCGGATGCAGGTCGTGGCCGAACGGGACGCTGTGACCTGGGTCAACGACTCGAAGGCAACCAACGTCGGCGCGACCGCCGCGGCACTGACCGGGCTCGAGCGCAGTGTCGTGCTGATCGCCGGCGGCGAAGGCAAGGGCGCCGACTTCACACCACTTCGCGAAGCCGCGGCCGGTCGGTTGCGGGCGGCGATCCTGATCGGTCGCGACGCACGCGAACTACACGAAACACTTTCCGGTCTCGCGCCGATCGAACACGCGGCTGATCTGAAAGAGGCAGTCGCACTGGCCGCCCGTTACGCGCAACCGGGCGACACGGTATTGCTGTCGCCGGCCTGTGCGTCGTTCGACATGTTCGACAATTTCATGGCGCGTGGTACCTCGTTCACCCGGGCGGTCGAGGAGCAGCTCGGATGAGTTCGGTCACGTCAGTACAGAATTCACCGCGGTCGCATCTATTGCTGCGTCTCGATCCGGTGCTGACCGGTGTTTTCGTCGCGTTGCTTCTGCTCGGCGCCGTCATGGTGACCTCAGCCTCGGTTTCCGTTGGCGAACGTCAGCTCGGTGAACCGCTTTTCCATGCCTACCGCCACGGTATCGCTGCACTGATCGGCGTCGGTGCGATGATCGTCGTACTCGTCACCGACACGCGCTGGCTCGAACGGACCGGTTTCATCGCACTGGCGCTTGCTTTGTTCCTGCTCGCAATCGTGTTGATACCGGGGTTGGGACATACGGTCAACGGTGCGACGCGCTGGCTCAAAACAGGGTTCATCAACGTACAGGCATCAGAACCCGCGCGACTGCTGATTCTGATCTACCTGTCCGGCTACATCGTCCGACACGGTGATGCGTTGCGCACCGGGTTCACCGGCCTTTTGCGTCCGATGTTGTTTGTCGGAGCGGCCTGTGTGTTGTTGCTGGCCGAACCGGATTTCGGTGCGGCTGTAGTTCTTGCAGCGACGGCGCTGGCGATGCTGTTCGTCGGCGGTGTGCGTTTTCGGGACTGTTTCGTGATCGTCGCGCTCTCGGCCGCAGTGCTCACCGCGATCGCGATATCGTCGGCATATCGAGTTGAACGCCTGACAACGTTCCTTGATCCCTGGGCCGATCCGTTTGACTCCGGGTTCCAACTCACACAGTCGCTGATCGCGATCGGACGC
The DNA here is from genome assembly GCA_036475515.1 of Gammaproteobacteria bacterium. Taxonomy (GTDB): domain Bacteria; phylum Pseudomonadota; class Gammaproteobacteria; order Steroidobacterales; family JAZFZN01; genus JAZFZN01. Next base: position 343 of record JAZFZN010000049.1, on the reverse strand, counting down.
GGCGAATGGTTCGGTGTCGGACTCGGTGCCAGCGTGCAGAAACTCTTCTACCTGCCGGAAGCTCATACCGACTTTGTTTTTGCTGTCCTGGCAGAAGAACTCGGGCTGGTCGGCGTCGTCGTCACCATTCTGCTGTTCGCCGCGTTGTTGTGGCGTGCTTTTCGGATTTCGGAGAAAGCCGCGACCCAGAACATGATGTTCCAGGCCTACCTCGCGTTCGGGATCGGTCTTTGGCTCGGTTTGCAGGCGGTGATCAACATCGCCGTGAACATGGGTCTGTTGCCGACCAAAGGACTGACATTGCCTTTGCTGAGTTACGGGCGCAGCAGTCTGATTGTCACCT
>JAZFZN010000048.1:0-2438 GCA_036475515.1 Gammaproteobacteria bacterium | reverse complement strand
CTGGGCCCGGAATCCTCGACCCCAACCGGGTCGAAGCCATCCCGGAACAAGATCGGGAAGAGACCCAGCACGAGCACCACCACTGATTGTCGGAGAACGACCATGTATTTTCCTCACAGAGTTTGGACCGGTGTTGGCCTGATCGTACTGGCCGGTTGCGTGACCTTCCCGGACGACGACAGTTTGTCTGCGGTGCGCGATTCGGTAGACGAAACACTGGGGAAGGAAGTCGTCTATCGTCACGACGAACAGGAACTCATCGCCCGTGTCGACGACATGCTTGCCGATGAATTGACACTGGATGAAGCGGTTCGAATCGGTCTGTTGTACAACCGGAATTTGCAGGCGCAGTTCGAAGAACTCGGAATCGCGCGCGCAAACGTCGCGGAAGCCGCGGCGATCGCTAATCCGGTTTTTGGTTTTGCGGTACTGAGACCGTCCGGTGGTGGATCGGCCGATCTTGATTTTGGTCTTGTGCAGAGTTTTGTCAGCATCGTGCATCGACCGTCCCGCAAACGGCTCGCGGAATCCGCGTACGAAGCTTCAAAACTGGCGACCACGGCGGCTGCCATCAGCCTGGCTGGCGAAATCGAGGTTGCCTATCGGATCGTACAGACGGATCTGCAACTGGCAGAGATGCTGCGACAGGTCGTTGATGCGACCGGTGTCGGCTATGAAGCCGCACGTCGTCTGTATGCCGCCGGGAACATCACACGTCTGGATCTGAATAGAGAACATGCGTTGTACGAGCAGGCACGTTTGGCCCTGGACCGCGCTGAACTGCAGGTACTCGCCGACCGCGAGGCAATGAATCGCCTGATGGGATTGTGGGGAGAGCGGGTCGATTGGCAGATCGTCGACCGCTTGCCACCACTACCTGAAGACGTTGGTCTCGTGATTCCGGGCGACGTCGAGCGACGCATTGTCGAGACCAGCCTCGAACTCCAGATGCGGGCACATCGCATCGATGCGGTGGCACAACCACTGGGCATCGCCGACCGCAGCCAGCTCATTCCCAGTCTTGAAGCAGGGGTCGGATTTGAACGCGACGATGGCGAACGCAGTGCCGGGTTGATCGGAAGCTACGAGATACCACTGTTCAATCAGGGCCAGGGCCGCGTTGCTGCAGCCGAAGCGGACCTGATGCGCGAGCAAAATGAGTATTGGGCAACCGGCGTCGAATTGCGTTCTGTTGCTCGCGCTGCGCACCAGGAGTTGTTGCGTGCACACGTCCGGGCCACACACGCACGGGACGTGCTGGTTCCGCTGACTACAGAGATCGTCAACGAATCGCAACGACAATTCAACGCGATGCAGATCGGTGTGTTCGAATTACTCAATGCCAAACGTCAACAGATCGACGCAGGTGTCCAGTACATCGAAACATTGCGGAGTTACTGGATCGCCCGCAGCAGACTCCAGCAATTCCTGAACGGAGTCATGCCTGACGCTGATCCTCAAGCGTCAGCGATGAACTTTGCGTTCGCGAATTCAAACGAAGGAGGGCACTGAGCATGGTTACGAGAAGACAGTTTCTTGCCAGCGCTGCGGTCGCTGGCGCGGCGACAACCGCGTTCAGCCGCAACGCAGAGGCGGCACAGGCGACGAGTCGCTGGGAAGAGTCCTACGTTGGAGACCGCAACGCCAAAGCGTTGACACCGGGCCGCGACTACCGTCCGGTCGCCACACCGGGAGGCGCTACTTTGCCGTTCAAGGTCGTCGACGGGGTCAAGGTGTACCACCTGATCGCCGAACAAGTCGAACACGAGTTTGCACCCGGTCTGACAGCCTACTGCTGGGGCTACAACGGACGCGTGCACGGGCCGACGATTGAAGCGGTCGAAGGAGACCGTGTCCGTGTTTACGTGACCAACAAACTCGACGCGTCGACAACCGTTCACTGGCACGGTGTACAGCTGCCAAACGGCATGGATGGTGTCGGTGGTCTGAACCAGCGTGTGATCCGTCCCGGCGAAACCTTTCGCTACGAGTGGACGTTTCGTCAGCACGGCACATTCATGTACCACTCGCACCACGATGAAATGACCCAGATGGCAATGGGCATGATGGGGATGATCGTTGTACATCCGAGAAATCCTGGACCCGACGATCGCGTCGATCGGGATTTCGCGATCATGCTCAGCGAGTGGGATATCGAACCGGGCACCTATCGTCCTAATCCGAACGCGATGAGTGATTTCAACGTACTGACGATGAACGCGCGGTGTTTTCCCGGAACGGTACCGCTGGTGGCGCAAACCGGCGACCGAGTACGCATCCGTTTCGGAAATCTGAGTGCGATGGACAACCATCCGATTCACCTGCACGGACACTATTTCAAGATCACGGCGACGGATGGCGGGGCCATCCCTGCCGCGGGACAGTGGCCGGAAACGACCGTGATCGTTCCGACCGGCAGCACCCGCAGCGTGGAGTTC
>JAZFZN010000047.1:0-6008 GCA_036475515.1 Gammaproteobacteria bacterium | reverse complement strand
CAACTGATCCGATGGAATTGCCGGAGCAGGCCGCCGGCAACTAAACCGGGCATTCGGTCACTCCGTACCGACAAACAATCCCGGATCGACCATATTGCCGTTCAGGCCTATTGCGAAATGCAGATGTGGTCCGGTGACGCGTCCCGTTGCACCGACCTCCCCAATCAATTGGCCCTGCTTCACCTGTTCACCAATAGCGACGTCAATCTGGTCCAGATGACAATACATTGTCACGAGACCGCGTCCGTGGTCGATGAACAAGGTGTTGCCGTTGAAGAAATAGTTCCCGCTTTCGACGACTGTACCGTCGGCAGGTGATCCGATCGGTGTTCCTGCCGGCGCAGCGATGTCGAGACCGCTATGGGGTTTGCGGGGTTGTTCATTGAAGAAACGCGTCAGGCCAAAACTGCTGCTGCGACGTCCGGACACCGGCAATTGGAAATCGAGGTCCACCGACACGGTGTCACTGAAGGTCGTCAGGACGGCACGAATCCGTTTTTGCTCCTTTCCAATTCGTTCCAGATCCTGTTCGTTCGGGTCGACCTGTCTGCGGTTTGCGATCGTCAAACGTTGTTCCGGGTAGTCTTTCGCATCCACATGAAAGGCTACCTCAGCGGATTCACGTCCGGGATAAACGACTTCGAGTGTGTGTTCTCCGGGCTCGGCGCTCAGCGGTATTCCGACGACGGCTTTCCAGACACTGGCTTCGCGGACGAGCAGAACCCGATTGCCCGAATAGGTGACAAGTGGTTCCTGTGTTTCTGTTCCGAGTTCGACTATGGCGACTCCACCCGGGACCTGTTCCTTCGCGGGCATCGCGCCGACCGTCATCGGCATGATCAACCCGATCAGCACTGCAAAAGCTCTCACTTCTTCGTCAGCACTTCTTCGACACGTGTTCTGAGGCGACCGGACACCAGCCGTGCATCAAGCAGTTCCCCGACCGCTACGGTACTGGCATCACGCAGGATCTCGTTGCTTCCGGTACGGGTCAGGATCGAGTAGCCCCGTTCCAGTGTGGCCTGCGGATCAATCGCGAACAAAGCCCGTTGGGTAAGCCGCAGACGCCCGCCAACACGCACAAGCTTGTCGCGCGTAGCGACATCCAGCCGTGTACCAATACTTTCGCAATGTCGTTTCAGTTCGGCCAGTCCGGCAGCCGGGCTGCCACGGTGCAAAGCGGACCGGGTTCGTTCAAACCGGGCTTGCAGATGACGCAGACGATGTCGCGTTGCCGTAATGAACCGGGTTCCGAGTTCGTCGACACGTTGCAGTTTCTGACGCAAACCGACGCCGGGATGCAATATGGCCAGACGCCGGCGCGTCCACTGCGTACGTTCGCTGAGCGTTTGCATCTTGTGGCGGACCAGTCCGGCCAGACGTCGCCGGCGTATTTCGATCGTGCGCTGGTATTCCAGCCGGTCCGGAACGACGAGCTCCGCAGCCCCCGATGGCGTCGGGGCACGCACATCGGCGACGAAGTCCGCGATGGTCACGTCGGTTTCGTGGCCGACACCGGTGACGATCGGAATCTCGCACGCAAAGATTGCACGGGCCACCGATTCTTCGTTGAACGCCCACAAATCCTCGATCGAGCCACCACCGCGTGCAAGGATCAGCACGTCGCAGTCACGCCGTTGCGACGCAAGTCTCAGCATCGTTGCAATCGCGCGCCGTGCTTCCTTCCCTTGTACAGGCACCGGGTAGACGAGCACAGCGGCCGCCGGGAAACGACGTTTCAGGATTTTTAGTACGTCGCGTAGTGCCGCACCGGTGGGCGACGTAACGATTCCAACACGATGGGGCACCACCGGCAGTACTTTCTTATATTCCTCGGCGAACAAACCTTCGGTTTCGAGTTTTGCCTTCAACGCATCGAAAGCGCGTCGCAACGCACCTTCTCCAGCTCCTTCGAGGTGTTCGACGACCAGCTGGAACTCGCCACGTGGTTCGTACAGTCCGACCCGTGCACGCAACAGAACATGCATGCCGTCTTCCGGTTGCAGCTTCAGAAAGCGGTTGCGGTTGCGGAACATCGCACAGCGAACCTGTGTGCTTTCGTCTTTCAGCGAGAAATACCAGTGTCCGGAGGATGGCCGGGACAGATTCGAGATCTCCCCCTCGATCCAGATCATCCGGAACTCCGCTTCGAGCAGCACTCGTGCCTCGCGGTTCAGCCGCGAGACCGTATAGACGTCCGGGCCCGCCGAGTGGCCGTGTATTTCGGGGCGGTCGAACGGAAGCGTGCGGTTCATGCCGGCATGATAGCAGCGCCCGTTGACCCCAGGGGCGTGCACAAACAGGATGCCGGTCGAGATCATGTGTTTACCCGCCGCTGGCCGATGCGTAAAATGCCCCGCCTTACCCAGAGCTCCCGGAGCAGCTGATGCGGATCATCGAGGAAGCATTGACCTTCGACGACGTCCTGCTCCAGCCGGACTATTCGGAGGTGTTGCCGCGCGATGTCGATCTCGATACCCGTCTGACCACCGGCATCGATCTCCATCTGCCGCTTGTTTCGGCGGCGATGGATACCGTCACCGAATCACGCCTCGCGATTGCACTTGCCCAGGAGGGTGGCATCGGCATCGTGCACAAGAGCATGTCGATCGAAAGCCAGGCGCTCGACGTACACCGCGTTAAGAAATACGAATCGGGAATCATCACCGATCCGATAACTGTTTCTCCCGATTTGACGATTCGCGAAGTCATCGAGCTGACCAATGCGAAGAACATCTCCGGTGTTCCGGTCGTCGATGGAAAGCGAACTGTCGGTATCGTCACGCATCGCGACCTGCGTTTCGAAACACAACTCGATGCACCGGTCAGTTCTGTGATGACGCCACAGGAAAAGCTCGTTACGGTTCGCGAGAATGCCGACAAAGACGAAGTCCTCCTGTTGTTGCACAAACACCGGATCGAAAAAGTTCTGATCGTCGGCGGCGATTTCGAACTGAAAGGCATGATCACGGCCAAGGATTTCCAGAAGGCCAAAGATTTTCCAAACGCAGCGAAAGACGAACGTGGTGCACTACGTGTTGGTGCGGCGGTCGGAACGAGTCCGGAGACACAGGATCGCGTCGCTGCGCTGGTCGCAGCAGGCGTCGATGTCGTTGTCGTCGATACCTCGCACGGTCACACCAAAAGTGTGCTCGACACGGTGCGTTGGGTGCGCGCCGATTACCCGGATGTACAGGTCATTGGTGGAAATGTCGTCACAGCTGACGGCGCGCGTGCGCTCGTCGATGCCGGTGCCAACGGTGTCAAAGTCGGTATCGGTCCGGGTTCGATCTGCACGACACGCGTCGTCGCCGGTGTCGGAGTACCACAAGTTACGGCGGTGGCGAATGTCGCCGCGGGGCTCAAGAAAAGCGGTGTACCGTTGATCGCCGACGGAGGTATTCGCTACTCCGGCGACATCGTCAAAGCGATCGTTGCCGGTGCGCACACGGTCATGCTGGGCAGTTTGTTTGCCGGTACCGAAGAGTCCCCGGGCGAAGTCGAGTTGTATCAGGGTCGTTCGTACAAGTCATACCGCGGTATGGGTTCGCTCGGTGCGATGGCGCAACGACACAGTTCGTCCGACCGGTATTTCCAGGATCCGACCGATGAGATCGAGAAACTGGTACCGGAAGGAATCGAGGGCCGCGTCCCGTACAAGGGCAGCGTCATCACGATCATTCATCAGCTGGCCGGCGGCTTGCGTTCGGCGATGGGATACACCGGCTGCGCCGATATTGAACAAATGCGGACGCGACCCAAGTTTCTACGCGTCACGAACGCCGGTGTGCGGGAGAGTCATGTCCACGACGTTGCGATCACGAAAGAACCGCCAAACTACCGGCGCGATTGAACCGGATCATTCGGAGCAGCCGGTGTCAGGCGCCCGAAGGACAGGCATGAATGGCGCAGACATCCACTCTCAACGCATTCTTATTCTCGACTTCGGTGCGCAGTACACACAACTAATCGCCCGTCGTGTGCGTGAAGCCGGTGTTTACTGTGAAATCCATCCCTGGGATGCCGACGAAGCATTCGTTCGCGAATTTGAACCGAACGGTGTGATTCTCTCCGGTGGGCCCGAGTCCACTATCGTCGAAGGCGCCCCGCATGTCTCGCAAGTCGTTTTCGAACTTGGCGTGCCTGTACTCGGAATCTGCTATGGCATGCAGGCGATGTCTGAACAACTCGGTGGCAAAGTCGCCCCTTCGACCGAACGTGAATTCGGTTACGCGCGTGTGACAGTCGGCGAGTCGTCGCGCTTGCTCGACGGTATCGAAGACGAAACCGGCGATGACGACCGGAGTCAGCTCGATGTCTGGATGAGCCACGGCGATCGCGTGGACGCATTGCCGCCGGGGTTCGTCGCGATCGCCGGTACCGACAACGCACCGCTCGCTGCGATGGCCGACGAACAACGGCATTTCTACGGCGTACAGTTTCATCCCGAAGTCACGCACACGAAGCAAGGCGCCCGCATCCTGTCCCGTTTCGTACACGAAATCTGCGGTTGCGAGTCGCTTTGGGTGCCCGGAAACATCATCGATGATGCCATCGTCGCCGTGCGTGAGCAGGTCGGTGATGGAAAAGTGCTGCTCGGTCTTTCAGGTGGTGTCGATTCATCGGTCGTTGCCACCTTGTTGCACAAGGCGATCGGCGACCAACTAACCTGTGTGTTTGTCGACCACGGTCTGCTGCGTCTCGACGAAGGCGATCAGGTGATAGAGACTTTCGGCCGCCACATGGGCATCCGTGTCATCCGTGTTGACGCCGCACCGCGTTTCTTCGCTGCGCTTGCGGGCGTTACCGATCCCGAAGAGAAGCGCAAGATCATCGGCCGTTTGTTCATTGAGGTGTTCGAGGAAGAAGCAAACAAAATCGAAGACGTCGAATGGCTTGCACAGGGAACGATTTATCCGGATGTGATCGAGTCGGCCGGTGCAAAAACCGGCAAAGCGCACGTGATCAAATCGCATCACAACGTGGGTGGCCTGCCCGAAACGATGAACCTGAAGCTGATCGAACCGCTGCGCGAACTGTTCAAGGACGAGGTGCGCAGGATTGGCGAAGAGCTCGGCTTGCCCCACGACATGGTTTATCGTCATCCGTTTCCGGGTCCGGGACTCGGTGTGCGCATCCTCGGCGAAGTGAAACCCGAGTTCGCAGACCTGTTGCGGCTTGCTGACGCGATCTTCATCGAAGAGCTGTGCAAGAACGATCTTTACGACAAAACCAGTCAGGCGTTCGCGGTTTTTCTTCCGGTACGTTCGGTCGCCGTGATGGGCGACGGACGCCGCTACGACTACGTGATCGCGTTGCGTGCGGTCGAGACCATAGACTTCATGACAGCGCACTGGGCACAGTTGCCATACGACTTTCTCGATCGCGTGTCACGGCGGATTCTGAACGAAGTCCGGGGCATCTCACGTGTCGTCTACGACGTATCCGGCAAACCTCCTTCTACAATCGAGTGGGAGTAGCTGGCTGGGGTGCGCGGTGTATCTACTCTCAGGACGCCTGCGCGCGCGTTAGTCTGCGGCCGGTATGTCCTTTGGTCTCTGAACCTTTATCAGGACGTGCTCCTCGTGCGATCAGCTCTCTGAAGGCCGCAGCGTACACCGGCAGCAAGTGACGAATGTCACTGTGTAATACACGGTCGGCTCCTGAGCCAAAAGGACATACTGGCCACAGACTTCAAGCTCACCAGAAACGACGAGTTCGCGGTGACCGTCATGGAGTGTGTGGTGGGATCTCATCGAGCGTCCTGTGCGAGGAGCGTGCCAGGGAAGGCCTAAAGCGACGAGCACGGATTCGAGCGAGCCAGGGACGGCGCGCGAGATTCAGTGAGAGGAGATCCCACCACACACCCTGACCACAGTAGAGCCGAGATTGAGTGAGAGGCACTCAAGGGATGGTGGGTGCGCTACAGTTGGTAGCGGAATGGACGAGTTGCAATCCGACACAGACATCCAGTGGATGCGGCACGCGCTGGAGTTGGCGCGGCAGGC
>JAZFZN010000046.1:0-2132 GCA_036475515.1 Gammaproteobacteria bacterium | reverse complement strand
TTCGGTCAGCCCGCTCGCGACCCTCGATCGCGGCTATGCGATTGTCACTGACGCGACGTCCGATGACGTGCTGCTGCAGTCATCCCAGGTCAGACCCGGCGACGACGTCCGGGCTCGGCTCTCGCAGGGCAAGCTGCTGGCCACCGTGAAACAGGTAATCGACGATGTCGATTAGAGTTTTGCCGCTGCTGATGCTGCTGATGTCGGCTATTGCGGTCGCCGCATTGCCAGAGCATTCACCCTGGCCGGGTGGCATCGCCGTGATCGGCGTTGGGCGCGCCGATGCATCGCCGCCGATCGTGCGGCACGATGGCACACGGGTTCTCGTCGTGCGCGACGGTGACCGCTGGATCGCGATCTTCGGTATTCCACTCGATGCGCCGGCGGGGCAGGCATCGATAGCGATCAACGACGATCGCAACATTGTATTCGAGATCCAGGAGCACACCTACCGCGAGCAACGCCTGTCGGTAGACAACCAAAGTTTTGTAACACCGAACGAAAAACAGCTCGAACGCATTGGCAGGGAGCGCAAGATCATCGATGCTGCACTCGGCAACTGGCGCGATAGCGGCCTCGATGACGTCGGGCTCGAATCGCCGGTCACCGGGCGGCGCAGTGCAAGCTTCGGCTTGCGCCGCTTCTTTAACGACCAGGCTCGTTCACCACACAAGGGTATGGATATCGCGGCCGCCGAGGGCACTGCCATAGCCGCACCACGGGGCGGTATCGTCACGGCGACCGGCGAGTACTTTTTTAACGGCAACACCGTCATCATCGACCATGGACAGGGGCTGGTGACGATGTATTGTCACCTGAGCGAAATCTCGGTCGATGAGGGTCAGGCGGTGACACCAGGAGACGCGATCGGCGCAGTCGGCGCGACAGGACGCGTGACGGGCCCGCACCTGCATTTCGGCACCTATCTCAACGCAACGGCAGTCGACCCCGCCCTGCTGCTGCTTGACGCGCCGTAGGGAAACCCGGGGTCGAACCGAGGTTTTTCTCTAGCTGCAACTGTCGAAGAACTCGCACAGCACCGGTCGAAACGCATCCATTTCGACCAGAAACGAGTCATGACCGCGGATGCAATCGAGTTCCACGAATTTTGTGTCGTCGCAGACCTGTTTGAATCCGCCGACAAGTTCGCGTTGCTGCACCAACGGAAACAAGATGTCCGTCGTTACACCAATCACCAACACCCGTTCGAGCTGCAGGCGGCCAAAACCGGCGCGCAGCGAACCACCATGTTCCGTCAAATCGAAGAGATCCGACGCCCGTGACAGGTATAAGTAGCAATTCGCGTCAAACGCACCGCTGAACTTGTCCGCATGGTTTTGCAGATAGGACTCCACCGAAAATTCGATGCGAAACTGATCACCTGTCTCGCCCTCCGCCGCAACTCGTTCGCGACCGAAACGCTGTGCCCACTCCTCGGCCGACCGATAGGTCATCATGCCGAGTTTGCGTGCGAGACGTTGTCCGCCCAAAGGCGGATCGTCAGGGTCATAATCGCCTTGCATCCATTTCGGATCAGATCGAATCATCTCCCGCTGCAACGACCGCACGGCGATCGCGAACGGCAGCGCACCTGTCGCCGAAGAGATGGCTACGAATGTCCGTGTCGAACCGGGGTGACGCACACAATACGCAAGGCCGCTCATGCCACCCATCGAACAACCGACGACCGAGTGCAGTTGCTCGATGCCCAGGTGCCGTACGACGCCATAGGCCGCCTCGGCAACATCTTCGAGTGTCAGTACCGGAAAGCTGAGCCGGTATGCGTGGCCGGTGGCTGAATTAATCGACGCCGGCCCGGTGGAACCATAGCAGCTACCGAGTGAATTGACGCAGATGACGTAATACTGATCGGTATCGAGAGGTAATCCCGAGCCGATCATCTCCTCCCACCAGCCCGCTGACGGGTCATCCTCCGATGACGCCGCATGCGCCGATGGCGACAGCCCACTGAAGATCAGAACGCCATTGTCGCGCGCATCGTTGAGCTCGCCCCAGGTCTCATACGCCAGTGTCGGCGATTCCAGATGACCGCCGCGGTACATCGCGAAGCGGCCTTCGAGCGTGACTGTTTTTCTTGCAGTGGTCATTGCCCGTCTCTCTGGTGTCGGTCA
>JAZFZN010000045.1:0-6630 GCA_036475515.1 Gammaproteobacteria bacterium | reverse complement strand
CTCACATCGCGGGTATCGACGACGACTTCCGGATCATCGGGCACTTCGTAAGGGTCATTGATCCCGGTGAACTCCTTGATCAACCCGGCGCGCGCCTTCGCGTACAGACCCTTGCGATCACGTTCCTCACAGACCTCCAGCGGCGTTGAAACATGCACCTCTATGAACCCGCCATGCGCGTCGATCATCTGACGCAAGTGCCGACGTGTGGCCGCGTAGGGCGCAATCGGTGCACAGATCGCAATGCCAGTGTTCTTTGTGATCTCGGACGCCACAAAACCGATGCGCCGAATGTTGACGTCGCGGTGTTCCTTCGAGAAACCGAGTTCGCTGGAAAGGTTTTTGCGGACGATATCGCCGTCGAGCAAGGTAACGCTGCGCCCCCCCATTTCCATCAGCTTGACCATCAATGCGTGCGCAATCGTTGACTTTCCGGAACCCGACAGTCCCGTAAAGAAAACCGTGAACCCCTGTTTGTGGCGGGGCGGATGTGTGCGACGCAGTTCTTCAATGACGTCCGGGTACGAATACCAGTCCGGAACCTCAATGCCCTCCCGCAGCCGCCTGCGCAGTTCCGTACCGGAAAGGTTCAGAATCTCCTCACCTTCTTGCGTCTCATCGACGGGAACGTACTGGCCCCGATCACGTACGTAGACCATCATCTTGAACGGCACCATTTCGATGCCGAGTTCGTCCGCGTAGCGCGTGACCAGATCCTGCGCGTCGTATGGACCGTAGAATGCGTTCCCGTGGCGATCAACACCCGGTCCGGCGTGATCGCGTCCGACGATGAAGTGCGTGCATCCGTAGTTCTTGCGGATGATGGCATGCCAGAGAGCTTCTCGCGGACCACCCATCCGCATCGCCAACGGAAGCAACGAAAGCGTCGTGGTTTGTTCGGGGTAACGCGACAGAATGCGCTCGTAACAACGCACACGTGTAAAGTGATCGATATCACCGGGTTTCGTCATTCCGACGACCGGGTGCAACAATAAGTTCGCTTCGGCCTGACGCGCGGCGCGAAACGTCAACTCATAGTGCGCGCGGTGCATCGGGTTGCGTGTCTGGAACGCAACGATTCTCCGCCAGCCATATTTCTTGACACGCACTCTGAGTTCCGCCGGCGTGTCGCGCAAGTGCAGGAAATCGTAGTGGGTCGGTTGCTGTACACCGACGACACGACCGCCGATGTAGATGTCGTTCGCACGGTGGAACAGATAATCGACACCCGAATGCAAGTCGTCTGTCGTACCGAAAACTGCCTTTGCTTCGGCTTGTTTGTCCGGTTGCCAGATGTCGGAGACTTCCAGTGTTGCGATCAGCACGCCTTCCGGATCACGCAGAGCAATCTCATCTCCGGTCTTGAGTTGTTCGGCAAACGCCGGCACAACATCAAGCGCAATCGGCATCGGCCACAAGGTCCCGTCGGCCAGACGCATCTCTTTCAATACAGATTCGTAGTCGGCCTTGCCAAGAAACCCCTCCAGTGGAGAAAAGCCGCCGTTGAGCAGCAACTCGAGATCACAGCTCTGTCGCGAAGACAGATCCCAGGACGGCAGATCGCGTGCGGCCTGTTTTCGCGCTTCGGCCGCGTCTTCGTCGAGGTAGAGGTTTTTCAACTCTCCGCCGTGTGGCGCGATCAAATCCTTCATGAAGTCAGTGCTCATTTACGACGGTCCTTACGCATGCAGCGGCCATAAGCCGCTGCATACAACCTGTAGAACGTGTTTCGTCCTAGAACGGGATGTCGTCGTCAAAGTCGTCACCACCGGAAGCGTGCGCGGGTGCTTGTGCCGGTTCAGCGACCGCCGGTGCTCCGCCACCCGAACGACCACTCAGCATCTGCATTTCGTTGGCGATGACTTCAGTCGTCCAGCGATCGTTGCCCTGTTTGTCCTGCCACTTGCGCGTGCGCAACCGGCCCTCTACGTATACCTGTGAACCCTTGCGCAGGTATTCCCCGGCGATCTCTGCGATGCGTCCGAAAAACGCGACGTTGTGCCACTCGGTGCGCTCCTGCTGTTCGCCGGTCTGCTTGTCTTTCCAAGCCTCTGTCGTCGCGATCCGGATGTTCGTGACCGCGCTGCCGCTCGGCATGTAACGGGTTTCCGGGTCTGCGCCGAGGTTGCCGATCAGAATGACCTTGTTGATTCCACGTGCCATCATTGCACTCCTTCTTGGATGACGGCTCAGCCTCCCTGGCCAAGCCCACAAAAGACCGCGTATTTTAGAGCTTCCCCGCCCCCCCCGCCACCGGCAGATCGTCCCACCAGCGGGCTCAAACTCGGCTCGTTCGTCGCCAGGGTGTGTGGCGGTATCTCCTCACCCACTCTGTACTACACAGTGACATCTGTCACTTGCTACCGATGTACTCTGCCAACGGTCAATGAGGCGATGGCCCTGGTCGTGCCCGCCAAGGATTCGGAGATCAAAGGACTACCGGCCGCGGACCGCCCCACCGAAGAGGTCGGGGTTTTGCGCCGCGATTGCGCGGCAGCGTATAGTAGGGGATTGATTTGCCTATGCGCAGGGGGTCACCCCAAACCGATGCAGACGATCCGGATCCAGGGCGCACGCACCCACAATCTGCAGAACCTCACGCTCGAGCTGCCGCGCGAAAAGCTGATCGTGATCACCGGGCTGTCGGGTTCCGGAAAGTCATCGCTGGCGTTCGACACCATCTACGCCGAAGGTCAGCGTCGTTACGTCGAATCGTTGTCGACCTACGCCCGCCAGTTCCTGTCGATAATGGAGAAACCCGACGTCGACCACATCGAGGGGCTGTCACCAGCGATTTCGATAGAACAGAAGTCGACGTCCCACAACCCGCGTTCCACCGTCGGCACCGTCACCGAGATCTACGACTATCTGCGTCTGTTGTTCGCACGCGCCGGCATCCCACGTTGTCCGGACCACGGCACCGACCTGGAGGCGCAAACCGTCAGTCAGATGGTCGACCAAGTCCTTGCGTTGCCGGAAGGAACGCGTCTTTTGTTGCTCGCACCGTTGGTCCGCGACCGCAAGGGCGAACACCTGCAGGTCATTGCCGACCTGCGCGCACAGGGGTTCGTGCGCGCCCGAATCGATGGCGAGGTTTTCGAACTCGACGATCCCCCGAATCTGGACCTGCGACGCAAACACACGATCGAGGCCGTCGTCGACCGCTTCAAGGTGCGTCCCGATCTCGGTCTGAGGTTGGCGGAATCTTTTGAGACCGCCCTCAAGCTGGCAGACGGACTAGTGGTCGTCGCCTGGATGAACGAGCCAGAGCGTGCCGAAATCCTGTTCTCGGACCAGTTCGCCTGCCCGCAATGCGGGTACAGTCTGGCGGAACTCGAGCCACGCTTGTTCTCGTTCAACAACCCTGCCGGCGCCTGTCCGGCCTGTGACGGGATCGGCCTGAATCAGTATTTCGACCCGGCACGCGTGGCCGCACATCCGGATCTGTCGCTGGCCGGTGGCGCAATCCGAGGCTGGGACCGACGCAACACCTATTACTCACAGATGATCGGTTGTCTCGCCGAACACTACCGGTTCGACGTCGAGGCGCCTTTCAAGACCCTTCCCGAAAACATCCGCGACATCGTTTTGTTCGGCAGCGGTGACGAAGTCATCGAGTTTCGTTACAACGACTCGCGTGAACGCAGTTTCACGAGACGCCACCGATTTGAAGGCATCATCCCGAACATGCAGCGTCGTTACCGGGAAACGGAATCCGGGATGGTGCGCGAAGAACTGGCCAAGTATCTGAGCACACAACCCTGTCCCGAATGCAATGGCCAGCGTCTGAATCGGGGCGCACGACACGTCTATGTAGCGACGCGGTCGCTGCCGGAGATCACGTCGATGGCGGTCGGCGATGCGCGGCGTTTCTTCGAAACCATGAAACTACCCGGCTGGCGTGGCGAAGTGGCCGAAAAAATCGTAAAGGAAATCGCCGTTCGGCTGACCTTCCTCGCCGACGTCGGACTCGAATACCTCAACCTGTCACGCAGTGCGGATACTCTGTCGGGTGGCGAAGCCCAACGAATACGACTTGCCAGTCAGATCGGCTCCGGTCTGGTCGGCGTCATGTACATCCTCGACGAACCGTCGATCGGGCTGCACCAGCGCGACAATCAGCGGCTGTTGAACACACTGACGACACTGCGGGATCTCGGCAACACGATCATCGTCGTCGAACACGACCAGGAAGCAATCATGAGCGCGGACCACATCGTCGACATGGGTCCCGGTGCAGGCGTTCACGGTGGCCGGGTCGTCGCGCAGGGACCACCATCCGAGATCATCGCCGATTCGGCTTCGTTGACCGGCCAGTATCTCGCCGGACGACGCACGATTCCGATTCCACAAACACGCAAGAAGCAGGACCCGAAACGAAAACTGACCATTCGCGGTGCGCGTGGCAACAACCTGAAAAACATCGACGTCGAGATTCCGCTCGGGCTGATCACCTGTGTCACGGGCGTGTCGGGCTCCGGCAAGTCCACGCTGATCAACGACACGCTTTATTCCTACGCGGCACGGCAAATCAACAAGAACCCGTCACACACACCGGCGCCCTGTGACGGCGTCGAAAGTCTGGACCAGATCGACCGGATCATCGACATCAGCCAGTCGCCGATCGGCCGTACACCACGCTCGAACCCCGCGACATACACCGGTCTGTTCACACCGATTCGAGAGCTGTTCGCAGGGACGCGGGAAGCGCGTTCGCGTGGATACAAACCGGGTCGCTTCAGCTTCAATGTCAAAGGCGGACGTTGCGAGGCCTGCCAGGGCGACGGCGTCATCAAAGTAGAGATGCATTTCCTGCCGGACATCTATGTCGCCTGTGATGTCTGCAAGGGGAAACGCTACAACCGGGAAACACTCGAGATCCGTTATAAAGGCAAGAACATCCACGAAGTCCTTGAAATGACGATCGAGGACGCATACGGGTTTTTTGCAAACGTCCCGGTCATCAAACGAAAACTACAGACTCTCGTTGATGTCGGTCTGTCCTATGTTGCCCTTGGTCAGAATGCGACGACCTTATCCGGCGGCGAAGCACAACGGATCAAGCTCGCGAAGGAACTCTCGAAACGCGATACCGGTCGTACGCTGTACATCCTCGACGAACCGACCACGGGACTGCATTTTCACGACATCGCCCATCTGATAGTAGTACTGCAACGACTGAGAGAGAATGGCAACACGGTTGTCGTCATCGAACACAACCTGGACGTCGTCAAGACCGCCGACTGGATCGTCGACCTCGGACCGGAAGGTGGCGACGGTGGTGGTGAAGTACTCGCGACCGGAACCCCGGAAGCCGTTGCGGCGCAAACCGTGTCGTTCACCGGCCAGTACCTGAAGCCGATGCTCGATCGGGCCGTAACAGACCGGAAAAGCGTCCGTGCATGACGCAGGCAGCGAAGGATGATACAGAACGATCGGCAAGCCGGCGCATCCAACTAACGAAAACCAACCCGCGGCTTAAGGCCGGAAAGGAAAAACAGTGGCCGCTCGCAGCCAGTCCATCCTCCCGACGGTGATCTGGGTTCTCCTGATCGCAAACGGCCTCATATTTGCCGCCCAGGCTATCGCGCCCGGTCTGATCCTCACTTTGGGTCTGTGGCCGATCCATGACTTCCAGATGTATCCGAGTTTCAAGCCGTGGCAGCTCGTTAGCTATGCGTTCCTGCACGGGAATCTGACGCACCTGTTCTTCAACATGTTTGCGTTGTGGATGTTCGGCATGGACCTCGAACGCGTCTGGGGTACGCAGCGTTTCACACTCTATTTTGCAGTCTGTGTGATTGGTGCAGGATTGATCCAGCTGGCCGTCTCAACCTCGGGAGCGGCACAGGGCGATGTCTATCCGACCATCGGTGCATCCGGTGGCGTGTTCGGCATCCTGCTCGCCTTCGGGATGATGTTTCCGGATCGCCGTATTCTGATGTTGTTCTTTCCGGTTCCGATCAAGGCGAAGTACTTCGTGTTGTTCTACGGGCTGCTGGAATTCCTGTTCGGCGTTTCCGGGGCGCAGCCCGGTGTTGCGCATTTCGCGCACCTCGGTGGCATGTTGTTTGGCTTCCTGCTGATCCAGTACTGGCGTGGCAAGCTGCCCTTCAAACGCTAGTCGGAGTCCGGATCAGCCATCGCGCGTTTCCTACTGGCTATTGACGGACTCTCAGGGCCGCTCGGGCGGTCCGATCAACCGGCCTTTTTGGTGCATTGAATTCTGCAACGCCTCAGGCGTCAGCACTCTCGCCTTCGGGTTGATCCAGCAACTGTACGATCGCCATCGGGGCCGAATCTCCGGGACGTGGACCGGTCTTCAGTATTCGCAGGTAGCCGCCCGGACGATCCTTGAAACGCGGACCGAGTTCACTGAACAGTTTGCCAACGGCCACGTCGTCTCTGAGACGGTCGAACGCACGCCGGCGTCTCGCGACTTCGTCGGTCTTGGCGAGTGTGATCAGCGGTTCGACGACACGCCGAAGTTCTTTCGCCTTTGGCACAGTCGTACGAATGGTTTCATGACGCAGCAGTGACGCCGCCATGTTGCGCAACATCGCTTTGCGATGCGATGCGTTGCGGCTTATCTTGCTGCCGGATTTGCGGTGGCGCATGTTCCTCTACCCC
>JAZFZN010000044.1:0-5258 GCA_036475515.1 Gammaproteobacteria bacterium | reverse complement strand
ATGGTAATCCGCGAACTGGGTATCACTAAGCTGCGGATTGAGCTCGGAAACCCGCTTCAAAAACTCCACATCGGCCCACTTTCCCCGGGGGGACGCGCCTTCGGGATTACGCTCCAGAACCTTGTGTATCTTTTCGGCGTCCGGATACTGTTGAGTGGCTGGCCACATGTGCGGGGCATCTGCCTCGTAGTCCCACATCGTGTACCCGAGAAAACTGTTCAGAAACATATTTGGCTGGTGCATGTGGCAAACCATGCACTGACTGGTGGGAATGGCCCTGCTGAAGATGTGGCGCAAGGGATGTCCCGAAGCGGACTTGTCAATCGTCGGATCGATCGTTATCGATTTACCTTCGTGTCCATATTGCGCATATCCAGCCGAATGTTTCGGGTCACGGTCGTTCGCATATACCACATGGCAAGATGCACACCCCGAATTCCGATAATCGCCCGGTTGATCGTTCGTTCCCATAAACCACGTCAACGGATCGTTCAAGCGGGTCTTGTGAAGGTTGATTACCGGCACGGAAATACGTGCGCCGGTTCCCGCGCCACGGTTCGATTGGCGGATGTCGGGTCGGCCCGGTTCTTCCACGCGTTGCAGCAAGCCGAGCGCGTTGGGCAGGCCGGTTTCCGGGAACAGGGTACCGATGTTGCGTCCACCACGCTCGAATACCCGAAAAATATCCCCGGGCCGAATGGTCTCCCAGGCGGGAAGTGGCACAAGTTCAGGCAGCACACCCGCCGCTGCAACGGCTTCCTTGAGGTGTGCTGGCACTTCGGGTCCTTTGATCGTCGCCGCGGTCCCATCGCTGGTGTACGACTCGCCGATAATATAGTTCTTGAAGGGAAGGATGCCGTTGTTGTAGGCGGCGCCGCCGAATAACATCGCACCGGTCGCGTGCAGACTGCGTACGCTCTTCTCGATGATGTCCTGGTGACAAGCACCGCAAGACTGCTCAACGACGCGGTAATCAGACGGATTCATGAAGCGTACGAATTCTTGTGCTTCTCGATTGAGCAGTGTGTAGGACCGTTCCGGGTTGGCGCTATGAGGAAAATGCCAATCGCTTGGATATCGCGGCAGAACATGAGCACTATCACGCAACGCTTCATACGCGCTGGACCCGGCGGAAACGCCAGTGGATAGTCGAATGTTGTGGTCGCCCCCGTGACAATCGGTACACCCGAGGTTAACAGCAGGACTTAGATGCATGCTGTTGCTGTCGGTTTGTTCATGACAGGTGAGGCAGCCACTACTTTTTGCGTCAGCGTCGCCCTGGGATTGACGAGCGGGTGCGGGCGATGCCGCGACATAGTCGCGCTCAACCGCTTTTGATCCTTCGCTTGCGTGAGCGACTAGCGGCATTAATGCGAATGCGACCACGGTGAAAATGACCAGTTCTCGTAATTTGCTCATTTAGAAAGCCAACACAAAGTTAAAAAACACGTAGTCCTGATTCTCATCGGGAAACAGGTCCTCGAAACCATCTCCTGCGATGAGTCTTGCATACGATGCACGCAGCACGATGTTCTGACTCATGAAGGGCCTGTAGATGAAGGAGATGGAAACGTCATGGCCTATCTCGTCGTCGATCGGCGCCTGATTGCGAGCGGCTTCCAGTACTGCGGTATCGTCGAATCGCAGGTAATTCCAATTCAGCGAAACGCGTAGTTCTGGCAGGACGTCGAGGTCTACACCAGCGCCAACAAGCAATATCCCTGGATGGGTAAAGTTCGATTGTCCTTCTTCTTTGGAAGAACGCAGGCTGGGGATCACGCTGTTGCGGGAAGACAAGGTAACTCGTCCACCACCGACCAATGGTATCGCCTGGCGAATCCAATAGCTGGTGTCGAAACCCGCGATCTGTGGGTTCTCGAAGATCGCGTCGAATCCAGTGGCTTTGTCATCATAGGGGTCATCGTCCCCCGATGCGTAAACCAGCGAAATTCTGGGTCTGATCCAATCGAAATCCACCGATGCTTCGGCGGCAAAAAACACACTCTCGATATCAGACTCGCCTGCGAAGAAAGTACCGGGGTCTGTCTCGCCGAACGCAAAATACAGTGATGCGGTCAGGTTGAACCGCCCAAAATGCCCATCGCCGTTCAATCCAAGATAGGTGACGTCGTAGTCGCGCGGGCGTTCCATGCCGATGGACGCTGGCCGTTGGATGAACCCATTCTCGTCGAAGTAAAACTCATCGTCTCGGTTGCGATTGTGGGCGACGGTGGCTTGGGAAATAAAACCACGGACGGGGAAATCCTGCCAGTAGAGGTTGGCGAAAAAAACGTCGTCTTTGCGCAGGCTTTTGCCGAGATCGTTCAGGCCACTATTAGTGTCTTTTTCCAGACGCCGAAACCAAGCTAGATTGTATTGAAAAATATTGTTGTTGCGGTTGCCGAACCAGCGCACGCCAAGCTGATTGTCTTGAAACAGAAAACCCCGGAAATCAGAGGAGAACGGCTGAATACCAACCCGAATACTGTCGAAATCGTACCTATCGGAAACGTTGCGTAGATGTTTGTCGATAAAGGCGGCCTGAATTCCCACATGTTCATCGGTTCGTGTTCGACCATCACGGGGGTCGACGTTGACTGCAACGATCTCATCGAGTTCAACCCGGTTCAGGCTGATCACGGGAGTGAGGCGGAACTCCCACTCCGGGGGTTGAAACACCGTGTCACCCTTGTAGTAGACGAATTCCAGGGCAAGGTTCTCGACCGTAACCAATTGTTCACCACTGCCGAACACGTCTATCTCACCCGGGCTACCCGTGGAGTTACCGCCGACCGGCGTGGGCAAATCCCGTATTTCGACCAGCGATTCCGATATCAGCCCAAAGTTGAAAAACCATTCACCTTCAACGATGGGAAGGTCGCCTTTCAGCGTGTTGCGGTTGTAAGGATCGAACCATCGATTCTGATATCCGAGGGCGTCGACGATCCGCCACCGGTCGTGCACCGCAACGCGCGCTGGATAATCATCGAGGCTGGGCCGAGGCACCGGCGAAACAGGATTAGGTACACGGGTGTCCGGAACGACCGTCGGCTGTCGCACCAGTTCGGTGCCGCGGCGCCGGCGGGTTTCAGGGGCCGCCGTCTCGCCCACTTCAGGCGTTTGTGTATCGAGGGGCTCCGTTCCGGGGCAAGGCACTCGCGCGTATCCCGGTCGCCGCCGCCTGATGATGCGGCCGTCCGCGCCCTGGTAACACACCTCGACAGCCGTCGTCGCGCCAGCAGCCTCAACTTCTTCGACTTCCGCGGCCCATCCAGCCATCGTTGCGGCTGCGACGAAAACGAAACCGATGATCGTGATTATTTGCCGTCGCACACGTTGTCCTCCGTGCTGTCGACAAAGGGCGCTTGTGGGCATTGTATGAAGCGCAGTCGTACGCCCAATGGCGTTAGCTGGTCAGCCCGCATATTTGTCGGTGCATTGTTGACCGTACCAAGCAGTGTACCGGCATTGTGTAAACCAAGAAACGCGACCATGTCGTCCTGGTCGACCCCGTCTCCGGATACGCCGATACCACCGAGCAGCATGTTATCGCGATAAATTGGCACGCTGCCGGGAAAAATCTGAATGCCGTTAGCTGCAAACAGGGGCGTCGTTGGATCGGCGACAGCAGAAGTGAGGTTGTCAGCGAGGTCGACACCTGCACAGTTGTCACCAACGTCGGGAAGACCCAGACCACCAGCCGCAACGTACAACACATGCTGCAAAACAGCGTTCAAGACCAGATCGAGTTGTAAGCCAGTCGAGAACGGACTCCAGAATCCCGGCGGTTTGCTGAACGGCCCCGGTGGACCGGTTTCGATGCCGTCGGGATAAAAAGGCCTGGAAAGGTTGCCACCGGCACGATCGGAGAACGCAAACGCACCGTCTGCAAGTGCTGTGGGTTCCCCTAGAAAGCTGCGCACGGCTGCTACGTAGTCCGCCATTGCCACCGAGTCCACTGCACCGGCAAAATCATCGCGGACTTCGATGTATTTGGTATCGGGTAAGCTCGACAGAAAAGCCGCGGCTTCGGCGGAAGAAAACAACGAAGCAGTACGGGCTTTCTGCACCGATACATCGGCACCGAACACAGGCGCATCGCGACTGCGCACCATTCCCAGGACAACCCCGTTGGTATCGACAACGCTGATAGTCACACGAGCGATGTCTCCGAGCGGCCTGCGAATCTGAGCCCGGGCACGTTCGGCAATCGCCAGTGCTTCACTCAATATCGAACGAACTTCGTTTGCATTCAGACCTCCATCGGTTCCCGCGATAGGAGCAAATCGGAGCAGGTTGGCGTTGTCGACAAAAACGAACGCGTCCTGGTTGGGAAAATCGACATCGTTGTCCGGACGAATGCCCGATGCCGGTGTACCGAAGATGGTTCCAGCCTCGACGAGGCCATCTGTGTATCCAACGACAGTGACCAAATCACCATCCGCCGGGGTGAGACTCGCAAACGGGGCCGCAGCGGCAGGATCGGAGGCCAAATCGGAAAAATCGGCATCCGCGAATCGGAACGTTTTTCCATCCGCGGTGATGCGATCTGCGCGTCGATCCACGGGCGTGCCAAACCCAAAGCTGGCCGCGAGTGCGATCAGTTCATCGATCGATTTATCAGTATCGGAAATAACCGCATCCAAACCATAACGACCGTCACTGATGACACCAACACCACCGACGACGGTCCCGGCTTCGTAGAGCGGAAACCCTCCCGGATCGGCTGACAATCCGAGCGGCGAACGTTTTGGTCCAACATCCGCGCTTCCGGTATCGGCAAGGGTGAAGTCGGAGCAGGCAAGTTGACTGAACTGCACGCCAAACAACGGCCCAGCGGGTTGGTTGTCCTCCCCCGGATTGAAGTGTTCCTGCACGATCTGACTGGCCGTGCGGGTGCTGAACCCGTTGCCCTCCGATGAGAGATACGCACCCGTAATGGCTTTAGTGATAGCAGCCTGATCATCGAGAGGGAGCGGAGCGACAACCGTCGGCAATAGTAGTCCTTCGAGTCCACCGGCAACGACTGCGGCGCCGCTGCTGTCCGTTGCACTCGCGATAAGTATCGATTGTGCGCCCATGCGAAATACCGCCAATACGTTTCCAACACGGTCGACGACGGCGATCGTTGCGTTGACGCCCTGAGCGCGTGCTTCGCCTACAGCCTGGGCAATGATTTGTTCTACGTCGGCAACGCTCAAGAACGCCCCCGCCGCCACTGCGCAGCCGCCGCTGCAGTTACCACCGGTGGTGTCCGT
>JAZFZN010000043.1:0-6761 GCA_036475515.1 Gammaproteobacteria bacterium | reverse complement strand
GTTGCATATGCGCGGGAGCTGGCCGGCAAGTACCGTGAACTCTGGCCCGATGGACAAATCCTGGTTGCGGGGTCGACGGCCACCGACGTCGTCCTCGGTGAAGCCGTCGCACAGGATCTTCGCACGCTGCTCACGCTGAGCTATCTGGTCATCGGTATCGGGTTGCTGTTGTTGTTGCGTTCCTGGGTCGGAATGCTGGCGACCGTCGCACTGATCACATTGTCGATCGCCGTGACGATGGGCTTTTTTGGCTGGCTCGGCACCAAACTCACACCGGTCGCCGGCTTCGTACCCAGCATTGTCATGACCATCGCAGTAGCGGACGCGGTACATGTTCTCGTAACTTATTTTCAGGGTTTGCGCGGTGGTCTGGCACAGGACTTGGCACTGCGCGAAGCGATGCGAATCAACGCCGCACCGATCTTCATCACGTCGATCACGACGGTGATCGGTGTTCTGAGTCTGAACTTCAGCGATTCACCACCCTATCGCGCGCTAGGCAACATGGTGGCCGTCGGTGTGACGACGGCCTGGTTGTTGACAATGACCTTCCTGCCTGCACTGCTGAAGTGGGTTCCTGCAGGTGTTGCCGCCGGCCGGAGTCGCGACGAAACACGATTGCCAATGGATGGCTTTGCCTCCTGGATCATCGCCAACCGGCGGGTGTTGCTCGGCGCCGGCAGCGTCGTCATCGTCATTGTCAGCGGATTCATGTTCAAGAACGAGCTCTCGGAACGCTGGTTTGAATATTTCGACGAAACCTTCGAATACCGGCGCGGGATCGATGCAATCGACGAACACATAGGAGGTATCGACGGAATTGCCTATGTACTCGATTCCGGCGAACGGGACGGAGTCTATGATCCGAGGTATCTGCAAACGGTTGAGGACTTTGCAGACTGGTATCGGGAACAACCAAAAGTTGCCAGTGTTAACACGATTACCAACACGCTGAAACGCTTGAACAAGAACATGCACGGCGATGATCCTGACTTCTACCGGGTCCCGGACCGACGCGACCTCGCGGCACAGTACCTGTTGCTGTATGAACTATCGCTACCACAGGGGCTCGGTCTCGACACGATGATCAACATGGATCGATCGGCGACACGTTTCTCTGTGATCACGAAAAAGATGGACTCGAACGAGTTGTTGCAACTCGAAGAGGACGCCCAGCGGTGGCTTTCAGAAAACGCGCCGGTATTCGAACCGACCGAAGGCACCGGTCTCGACGTCATCTTTGCGCATATGAACGAACGCAACATCCGCAGTATGCTGAAGGGCGCCCTTGTAGCGTTGTTACTGATCTCGATCGCGCTGATCCTTGCATTGCGCTCGATACGTCTCGGTCTTGTCAGCCTGATTCCGAACTTCGCACCCGCCGCCCTCGCCTATGGTTTGTGGGGCATGTTTGTCGGACACATCAACGCCGCCTTGGCGGTTGTCATTACCATGAGTCTCGGCATCGTCGTCGACGATACGGTGCATTTCCTGTCCAAATACCGGCGTGCACGTATCGAAAAAGAACTATCAGCCGAGGAAGGAATCCGATACGCATTCAATACCGTCGGTATCGCACTCGCGATCACGACGGCGGTGCTCGTCACTGGTTTCTCAGTACTCGCCGCCTCGCATTTCACACCGACCAAGGAAACCGGAACATTGCTCGCCCTGACACTGGGCATCGCACTGGTCGTGGATTTCCTGTTTTTGCCGCCGTTGTTGCTGGCGCTGGACCGGTTCCTGCCACTCGAGGAGAGTCGCGCTGCTCCGGCACTGCTCTGACCCGGGTCGGAGCAGGGTCAGACCCCGCTCGGGTACTGCTCCGGCACCGCTCTGACCCGGGTCGGAGCGGGGTCAGACCCCGTCGTCGCTATTGACCGGCTACGACACGCGCAAGGTTTGCGGTAACAAACGCCAGGTAGTTGCCGAGCGCATATCCGATCAACGCCATTAGGATCGCGACCGGCACCAGACTCGGCCGGTGATAGGCCGCAACAATCGGTGCGGAGGCGGCGCCACCCACATTTGCCGCTGATGCGATCGCGGCGCTGTGCACGTCGACTTTGAACAACCACGCCCCGGCCAAACAAAACGCGCCGTGTATGAAAATCCAGATGAACGCGCCGAGTACGAAAGCCGGCGCCTGACCCAATCCCGCCAGTGACGCACGTGCACCCATACCGGCGACGAATACATAGATGATTGCAGTCGCGATCGCCGTCGAGTTTGGAAGATTGCGAACCGGTGTCACCGACAGGACCAAAGCAAAAGTCGTGATCAACAGGATCTTCCATGTCGATGTCGACAGAACTGGTGGAATTTCAGGAATCTGTTGTGCAAGTAAGTCCGCAACGAAGGCCAGACCAACCGCGATCGCAGCGAGGTACAGATAATCGCGCATGACAATCGGCCGTTCTTCGACTTTCATCGCTTCGGCGGCTTCTTCCATGCGTTCCAGCCGGTCCGCCGGTACACGCGCCCAGGCGTTGAACTTGTCGGCGAATGCTTTCGACCCGAGGAGAATCGGCAACCAGACGACATACACCAGGTTGTCCGCGAGCACTGCCAGACCAAACTGCTCGGGCGGCGTCTGTAGTCCTTCGGCGACGGCCGCCATGTTCCCGGTGCCACCGATCCAGCTGCCCGCCAGTGCACCAAAGCCCTTCCACGCATCCGGCGCCAGCCAGCCGTGCACCAGGAAATACGCAACCACGCCACCGACGACGATGCCGGCCGTGCCCATCAACATGACCAGTATACCGCCACCCATGATCCGTACCGCAGCCGGGACGTTGACTTTCATCAACATCAGTACGATGAACACCGGCAGTGCGTACGCAGAAAGACCTGAATAGACCTCAGATTTGCCCGGAATAACACCGGTATTGTTCAGCACGACCGGCGTCGCATAAATCCACAACAACGGCGGGAAGTACTGAAAGATTTTCCACTGCGTCTTCTGTTCAACGAGAAACCAGAATGCCGCAACGGCGCACAGGGCGAACATGACGCCGATCGGCGTTGAGATGAAGGCTTCGGACACAGGTTATCTCCGCACGGTTTCGCCCGGATTCTGCTCGAAGCCGCTAGCCGGAGCAAATCCGTTGGCTGGCACGGGTGCGTGTGTGTTGAGTCGTCAGACGGTGCGCGTCGCGATGGCCGGTGAGATCGATGCGGCGCGACGAGCCGGGCCAAAGACCGCAATCAGTCCCAACGCCCACAACGAAAGTATTCCGACCGGCACATAGACGAGACTCAAACGTGTCATTTCAAACTGTGTCACCAACCAGTGGTTCAGCGCAAACGCCAGCACAGTTCCGAGGACGACACCAAATGTCGTCATCAGCCAGTTTTCCATCATGAAATAACGCACGATGTGGAACTTGCGTGCGCCGATCGCACGGCGCGTACCGATTTGTTTGGTGCGTTGACGGACGAGGAAACTTGCGAGACCGACAATGCCAAGCGCCGTGATTGCAACCAGCAGAACGATGACTGCGGAAAGCAGAATGGCCATGCCGGTATCGCGTGAATAGCTGCGTTTCTTCAGATCGCTCATCGGTTTGATGTTCTGAATAATGCGATCCTTGCTGCTGCGTGCCAGCGTCTCCTCGATGACCGGTATCAGGCGGTCGCGTTCACCCGGTTCG
This sequence comes from Gammaproteobacteria bacterium, assembly GCA_036475515.1. Taxonomy (GTDB): domain Bacteria; phylum Pseudomonadota; class Gammaproteobacteria; order Steroidobacterales; family JAZFZN01; genus JAZFZN01. The sequence continues at coordinate 3,108 of JAZFZN010000043.1, read as the reverse complement.
GTACGGACGATGTAGCGTGTAAATGCACCACTGGGAATCAACGGTACCAGTACGACGTTCTCGAGTTTGTCCCAGCCCACCCAGGCACCGTGCATCCGCTCGATCACCCCCACCACCGTGCCGGGTTCGTCGAGACCGTTGTAGACCGTTGCACCCAACGCTCCGCCATCCGGAAACATCTCGTCGGCAAGGACACGTGTGATCAAGACCTGTTCGATCGGATGACCAAAATCCTCGTAGTACATGATCTCTTCGGGATGGAATGCACGCCCCGACTCCAGTTTGAGCCCGAGCGTATCCACGATGCGGTCGTCGATGTTGTAACGCGCCATGTTGAACCGTGGTGCGTCTTCGCCGGGCTGCGCTTTGAGTTCGGTGCCCCAGCCACCACCCGACAACGGCACGTGTTGGCTGGTCGATGCCGAGACGACACCCGGAAGATTGCGCAGGATCTCCATGTCCGCACGTACCATCTCGAGCTTGTTGTAGTCCTCGCCGATCGCACGGGCGTCCATCGCAATGATGTTCTCGACGTCCATGCCCGTTGACCTCGTGATCTTTCGTATGCGTTCGTTGATGATGAATACCGCGTTCACGACGATCGCGAGTGTGAATGCAATCTGCAACGCAATCAGGATTGCGCCCGTTTTGTTGCGGGTCATTGCACTCAGAATCGGTCTGATCTCCATGCCCATCCTCCTACTGAGTCTTCAGATAAGACGCCGGCGAAACACGGCACACTCGCCAGGCCGGGTAAAGACCGGCCAGTACGCTGGCTGCGATTGAAATGCCGAGCGCTGCCAACACCATTGAGACATCGATACTCGTCAGATCGACGAGCTGGTCGAGTCCGATGTAGATCTTGCGCACGGCACGCAGACCCAGGACCGCGAGTCCGAGTCCGAGCAACCCGCCGGCGACACCGATCACACCAACTTCGACGAGTTGTTGGCCAAACACCGCCGTTCGACTGGCACCCAGTGCACGTCGCAATCCGATCTCGCCGGATTTGCCGATGAATTTGGCGAGCAGCAAACCCACCGTGTTGAACAAACACACGGCGAGAAACATGAATGACACACCGAGCAATACCTTGCTGTCGTCGGCGACAACCTGTCGGACTTGCAGCCACTCGTCGACGGGTGTCAGCCGGTTGTTCAACGGTCGCTCAAACCTGCCCAGCTGTTTTTGCTCCATCACATAGGCATCGAGAAAATCCTGGTAACGCGCTTTCTGCTCCGGCGCATCCAACTGGGCCCAGTACTGAAACCAGACACATTCCGAGTTCAGAAATGCCTGGTAATCGTTGATGTCCTCGTCCTTCCAGCAATTTGTGTTGCCGTCGGAAAACCGCTCCAACGGAAACGCAACGGTCAACGGCATGAACATCTGTTCGGCATTGTCAAAGGCGCCATTGTTGACGTCGTAGTATTTTGGCGCCGGGTTCCAGTTGTCGATGACTCCCGTGACCGTAAAGCTCAGTTTATCGAGCAACAAGGTGCGACCCACGCTGTTCTGACCGCCAAACAGTTTTTCGTTCATCTCCCGACTCAGCACGACGACGTACTCGCCGTTCTCATCTGCCGTCGTGTCCCATGGCGCACCGTACTGAAAAGGAATATCAAACAGTGAAAAGAAGCCACCATCGGTCATACGCACGGTTTCCTCGAACGGAAGCACATCGTCAGACTCCGGTTCGACCACAAAACTGCCCTTGAACATCGCCGCGTGATGCGTCGGGATGTCCGATTGACGCAACGCCATCATGTCGCGCCATGTCAGTTCCCAGGGAGCCTGCTCGGGCTGATCGTCGTCGTACGGCTCGACCGGATCCCAGCTGTCCAGCGCTACCGCATAAAGCACATCGTTTTTGTGGACAATCGGATTGTTGGACATCTGGTAATAGACCGTCAGCGTTGTCATGCAGACACCAATACCCAGAGCAAAAGCGCCGATGATCAACGCCGTCAGTGCCGGATTCTTTTTCAGACTCAGAAGTGCCAGCCGCACGTGATATGCAAACATGATCAGGCTCCGGCCAGTTGCACAGCAGTCAACGGCGGCGGTCCATCCGCTTGCGCTTCGGGCTCCTCGGGCTGGATACGACCGTCGAGAACGTGAATGTTGCGCCGGGCACGCGTTGCCAATCCGGCTTCGTGGGTCACCATGATGATTGTTGTACCGGTACGATTTACGTCTTCGAGCAGATCGAGCACCTGACTCGCCATCTCGGAATCGAGGTTGCCGGTGGGTTCGTCCGCAAGCAGGAAACGCGGCGATCCGGCCAGTGCCCGTGCGATCGCAACGCGTTGTTGTTGACCACCGGACAATTGTGCCGGCAGATGGGTCATACGTGATGTCAGACCAACGATTTCGAGCGCTTCGGTGATGCGTTTCCTGCGTTCGGAAGCGCTCATGTTTCGATAACGCAGCGGGACATCGACGTTGTCGAACACATTCAAGTCCGGAATCAGATTGAAAGTCTGGAAAATGAAACCGATCTTTTCGTTGCGTATTTTTGAACGTTCGTTGTCGGACAAACCACTGACGTCACGACCGTCCAGCTCGTATGTGCCACTCGTCAGGTCCTCGAGCAGACCGGCGATGTTCAGGAATGTCGTTTTCCCCGAACCCGACGGACCGGTGACCGCGACGAATTCACCTTCATCCACGTACAGGCTGAAATCGCGCAGCGCGTGCGTTTCAACCGTATCGGTACGATAAACGCGGCTTACATGGGTCATGTTCAGCATTCTTTTGCTCCTGTTGTCATCGCGTTAGAAGAACCGTTTCGGCACCTTCAAACGCGCTGAGATTTGAAATCACGATTCGTTCGCCGTCGGTAAGCCCCTCGAGAATCTCGACCTCCCTGACACTGGCGGAACCAACCCGAATCGGACGACGTCTTGCGATGTCGTCTTCGACGACATACGCGACACGACCACCACCACTGTCCAGAAACGGACCCCGCTGAACTTTGATCGCGTCGGGTTTGGATTCGAGTAACAGCCGCGCAGAGACACGCTGGTTTTGGCGCAAGCCATCGGGTACCGCACCCGCGAACCGGACCCGACCAGTCACTTCATTGTTCTTCACTTCGGGAGAGAT
>JAZFZN010000042.1:0-2836 GCA_036475515.1 Gammaproteobacteria bacterium | reverse complement strand
TCGAGGAAGGGCTGCTCGCCGATCTGATCGCCGTCAATGGCAACCCGCTGGATGACATCAGTGTTCTCGAGGACGTTCAGTTTGTTATGAAGGGTGGGGTGGTCTACAAACACGAGGAATAACCGGTGTGGACTGCCAAGCGAATCACAAAGTGGACTGTGCTATGTTGCGCGCAGGGTGAGTGAGGAGCGATCCGTGTCCGCGTACGATCCGACCCGCCGTGAATTCCTGAGAAACACCGGAACCGTTTTCGGTGCCTCATGGCTGACTGCACGTTGGCCAGTAATGCTGGCCGCTGGCCAGACCGCGGCGACAGCGCACGCGGCTCTGGCTTCGTTCAAGAACCTCGATACACCGGACGCAGCAGATCTGCTGGCCATCGCTGCACAGATCATTCCTTCAGACGACACACCGGGGGCAACGGAAGCCGGTGTCATCTATTTCATCGATGAAGCGATCGGTTCATTCATGAGCGATCAGACAGAGATCGTGCTCGAAGGGCTCGCGGACTTGAACGAGATGCTCATAGAACAACACGGCGTCGCTCGGTTCGCAGAGCTGGACAATGATCGGCAAATCGAAGTGCTCACTGCGATCGAAGACACGCCTTTTTTTGGCACGGTTCGTTTCATGACCCTGGTCGGGATGTTTGCAATGCCTTCGTACGGTGGCAATCGCGACCACATCGGCTGGGACCTGCTCGGTTTCGACCACAAGCATGGCTGGCAACCACCGTTTGGGTACTACGACGCGGAAGCAGCAAAGAAAGAGAGCGGGCGTGGCTGAACAACCCCATTTTCCGACCGGCAAACCCGTCGATTTCGTCATCGTCGGTTCCGGCGCCGCCGGTGGTGTGCTCGCAAAAGAGCTTTCGACGAATGGCTTTGACGTCGTCGTGCTCGAACAGGGACCGTATCGGAAGTCACCCGACTTCCATCACGACGAATACTCGATGATTTTCGAGAACGAACTGATCGGTGGCATTGGCAAACACCCACAGACATTCCGCCCGAACAACAACGAAAAGGCGGAGATCAATTACGCCCCACCGCCAGCGATCTATGCACATACGGTAGGCGGCAGCAGCGTTCACTTTTCCGGCAACTACTGGCGAATGCGCCCGATCGATTTCAACGAACACAGCCGTCTTGGACCGATCTCGGGCACCGGTTTTGCGGACTGGCCGATCACCTACGAGGAACTGGAACCGTATTACACCAAAGTCGAGTGGGAGATCGGTGTTTCCGGTGCACCAGGTCCGTTCGATCCGCCGCGTTCGAAGCCCTATCCGGTACCACCGATGCCGTTGAAATCGTCCGGTGTGCTGTTTGAAAAAGGCGCCAGGAAACTCGGCCTGCACCCGCAACCGGCGCCGGTCGCAATTCTTTCCGAGCCTTACAACGGACGCGCCGCCTGTATCCATTGCGGATTCTGCATTCTGTTCGGTTGTGAAGTCGGTGCGAAGTCTTCATCTCTGGTGTCGATGATTCCGGTGGCGGAGGCGACCGGTCGTTGCGAGATCCGTCCGGAGAGCACCGTCTATCGACTGGAAACGGACAAAACCGGTCGGGTGAGTGAAGTGCTGTACTGGGACAAAGACGGTAACGAACAGGGGCAACGTGCCAAAGCGGTCATCCTCGCAGCAAACGGTGCCGAGACACCACGCTTGCTGTTCCTGTCCGAATCAGTCCGTCATCCGGACGGGTTGGCCAACGACAGCGGTTTGGTCGGCAAGTATCTGATGTGGAACATGCACTCGGAAGTGCACGCGTGGTTCGAAGAGCCGTTGAACGAGTACAAAAGCATCCAGTGCACACGCATTGTTCACGACTATTACGACAATGATGAATCGCGTGGTTACTATGGCGGTGGTGGTATCGATGCACGGCCGTTACTGGACTCGATGCCGATCTTTTTCTCGCTCTCCGGAATGCCACCCGATGCACCGTCGTGGGGGAGTGAATACAAACGGCTACTTGGCGAGTATTTCACACGCAACATGGCGGTTCTGTGCAGCAACACGTCATTGGCGCTGGAGTCGAACAACATCACCCTTGATCCCGAGGTCAAAGACCACTGGGGTCGTCCGGCATTGCGCACCACATACACCGACCATCCTGACGACATTGCGATGTCGCAGTTTCTCCAGGAGCGTTCTGTCGAGATCATGGAAACAGCCGGGGCGAAGAAGGTCTGGACATTGCCGGTTGCTCCGCAAACATTCGGTGCGCATCTGTTGGGTACTTGCAGGATGGGTGACGATCCGGAGACTTCAGTCGTCGACCGTTACCATCGCAGTCACGAAGTCAAAAATCTGTTCATCTGTGACGGCAGCAGTTTCGTGACTTCAGGTCGCGGACAACCGTCGATGACGATTCAGTCGCTCGCATTTCGTGCCGCGGATCACATTACCGGGTTTGCAAGACGGGGTGAGATATAGAGTGCCCCCGGGCGTTACGGCAGCTCTATCCCGACTGCCAGCTTTTCAAGCAGTTCTTCCCACCGAGGATCGTCTCGCAACGGATCGGCAGCGGGGTCTGCGCTCAGGTAAAAAAGGCTGATTGGTTCTTCTTCGAAGGCGCGGTTGATGTATGCGAATGCCTCGTCCAGATCACCGAGTTCGCCGTATACGAGTCCGGTTTCAATAACCGGGAACCCGTCCACCCCCTCATCGAGGATTTCAAGGGCACGATTACCCTCACCGCCAAGAGCATACAGATACGCCAAACCGACAGGCGCATATCGATCATTCGGATCCAGTTCGATGGCCCTGTGCATGGCGGCGTAACCCTGTTCGAATTCCTTGTTCCAGGCATGCGCAAAACCAATCCAGTAA
>JAZFZN010000041.1:0-5300 GCA_036475515.1 Gammaproteobacteria bacterium | reverse complement strand
TTCGATCTCGGTCGGTTGAATGACCGCCGCCACGCCGATCACGGCGAGGAGGTTGTACATATTCGACCCAATGATGTTGCCGAGCACCAGGTCGTATTCTTTCTTGACCGCGGCGGTCAACGACGCGGCAAGTTCCGGCAGGCTCGTACCGATCGCGACGATGGTCAGCCCGATGACAAGATCGCTGACACCAAGGGTTCGCGCTATCTCGACCGCGTTGATCACAAGCACTCGTGATGCGATCAGCAGGACGATCAGACCGATGAACAACCAGGCGATAGCGACCCTCATGCTCATGTTGCGCGGAATTTCGGCCTCGTACTCGAGGTACATCGGATCGGTTCCACGTGTGCGCACTTCGACCTTGATCAGCCAGTACATCATCAAACCGAGTCCGGCGAGCAGCAGAACGCCATCGAGCCGGTCGAGCTGGTGATTCAGAAAAGGCAACAGGGTCAGAAGCGTTACTGCGAGCAACACCGGCAACTCGCGCCGCAAAGTTCGTGAACGCACGGTCAATGGCATGATCACTGCGGTGATGCCGAGGATCAGGCCGATGTTCGCGATGTTGGAGCCAATCGCGTTGCCCACTGCGAGGGTCGGGTGGCCGTTGAAGGACGCGTTTGCCGATACCAGGATTTCCGGTGCCGAGGTCCCGAAACCGACAATCGTCAGCCCGATCAGGAGGGGAGACACACCGAGGTTGTTCGCGGTCGCGGATGCCCCAACGACGAACCGATCCGCACCCCAGACGAGAAACAGGAAACCGAGCAGGATCAGGAGGACATTGAACAGCATCGGGGGCGGATCTTTTCTCTGTTGTGCCGGCCGTTGCGCCAAAGGGCTTCATGATACATGCTTTCAGCCGGCTCACGGTCCGCGGCCAGTCTTCACGTGAACAAAGAGCAGATGCAGAACAGCCTTGAGGCAGCCTTTCCGGATGGAGAGGTCACCGTCGTCAGCGACGACGACGTTCACTACGAGGTGCGCGTTCTTGCGTCCGTATTCGAAGGTAAACGTGCCTTACACCGTCATCAGATGATCTACGCGGCGCTCGGTGACGCAGTCGGGCGCGAGATCCACGCGCTTTCCATCCAGGCAATGGTGCCGGGCGAAGAAAACCCCAGCGAAGAAGACTAGTCGTGGACAGACTGAGCATTACCGGGGCCGGTGCACTGTCCGGCAACGTGCGGATTTCGGGTGCGAAGAACGCCGCATTGCCGATTCTCGCCGCCACGTTGCTTGCCGACGAATCAGTCGTTGTCAGTAATGTTCCACATCTGCGCGATGTGACGACCATGATCGGACTGCTCGGTCGGATGGGTGTTTCGGTTACCGTCGATGAGAGCATGCGTATCGAAGTCGATCCGTCGACGATCTCGAAACTGAGTGCTCCATATGACCTGGTCAAGACCATGCGTGCATCCATCCTGGTACTAGGCCCGCTCATCAGTCGCCATGGCGAAGCCGAGGTCTCATTGCCCGGTGGTTGTGCGATCGGCGCCAGACCGGTGAATCTCCACTTGGCAGGTCTCGAAGCGATGGGTGCAGAAATCGGTGTTGAGGATGGCTACATTCGTGCACGCGGATCGCGTTTGAAGGGAGCCCATCTGGTGCTGGATACGGTGACGGTGACTGGCACTGAAAATCTGCTGATGGCCGCAGTTCTCGCGGAAGGGCAAACCGTCATCGAAAATGCGGCGCGCGAGCCGGAAGTTATCGATCTGGCTGAATTCCTGATCGCGATGGGCGCAAATATCTCAGGGGCGGGTACACACACGATCGTAGTCGAGGGTGTTGATCGGTTGCACGGTACCGAGTATTCCGTCTTGCCGGATCGCATCGAAACGGGAACCTATCTGGTCGCCGGTGCTGTCACCCGTGGCCGTGTGCGTGCGCGTCACACACGGCCCGGCCACCTCGAAGCGGTGACTGCGAAACTCTCGGAAGCCGGCGCACAAGTCACGTTCGGAGGAGACTGGATCGAAGTCGATATGCAGGGACGGCGCCCGAAAGCTGTCGATATTCGCACGGCTCCGTATCCTGCATTCCCGACCGACATGCAGGCCCAATTCGCCACGCTGAATGCGATCGCCGACGGGGTCGGCACCATTACCGAGACGGTGTTTGAAAACCGGTTCATGCACGTGCAGGAGATGCAACGCATGGGTGCCGACATTCGTCTGAGGGGCAACACTGCAGTAAGCCGGGGTGTTGAAAGGCTGCAGGCGGCGCCGGTGATGGCGACGGATCTGAGGGCGTCGGCGAGTCTCGTGCTCGCCGGTCTGGTCGCGGATGGCGAAACCTTCGTGGATCGCATCTACCACATCGATCGCGGCTACGAGTGCATCGAAGAAAAGCTCGCGCAACTCGGCGCAAAGATTCGTCGAGTCCCCAGTTGATTCGCGTTTCGATCCGAGTGCTGGGAGCACCTCGGTGTAAGGGGCGTGCGGTGTGTCTGTTCTCGGGGCGCTCGCCAACAGGGGTGCGTGGTGTGTCTCCCCTCGCTAAATCTCGCTACGCCATCCCTGGCTCCGCTCGAATCGCCCTCGCCGCCTTGTGCTGTCCTTGCACCGCCGGCTCGTGAGGTCGCTCGGTGAGACACCACCACACACCCTGGCAACGTCACCGAAAACCTGGTCGTTTCTGGTGTCGTTGATGGTCTGCGGTCGATATGTGCTTTGGGCTCCAAATCCACCGGGTACTACACATTGACTTCCATGTCTTGCTGCCGTGGTACTCGGAGTCTCCTGGGCTGAACCCACCGGGCGCCAGTCCCGATGACGACTCAGAGACCAAAGGACTAACGGCCGCGGACCTCGTGGTCGCCTGAACATCCGAGCGAGATTGAATGACAGGAGATACCGCCACACACGCTTACCACGGACAAACCGTACAGGCCGTGCATTCTGGTTGATGAGCTAGGGAAGTGTGGCGACGCGTTCGGTGACGACGAGGTCGCGTTCGAGCGGTTCGCCTTTGCGGCGGCCTGACAAGTGGATCGTAGCGCCGGGTTTCAGACGCGCGATCCGCGTGCGCAGATCGAATCGTCCGAGGATCGTTTCTCCGTCCATGTGAGTGATGATATCGCCCGGCAGGAGACCGGCCTGTTGTGCAGGATAGTCTTTGCCGACACGTGTGATCAGGACGCCGGTCGCGGTTTCGTCGAGATCGTTCGCGACTGCGACGGCGGACGCCAGATCGATGACACCGAAACCGACCGAACCGCGAATGACGCGACCGTGTCCAACGAGTTCCTCGATCACACCACGCACCAGGTTGACCGGGATCGCGAACCCGATTCCGACCGAGCCCTCGCTCGCCGAAAGCAACGCCGTGCTGACGCCGATCAGTTCACCGTCCGCGTCCACCAGCGCACCACCGGAGTTTCCCGGATTGATCGGTGCATCCGTCTGGATGAAATCTTCCAGTTCGGAAAGGCCGAGTTGTGAACGGCCGGTCGCGCTGATGATTCCCTGGGTTACGCTTTGGCCAATCCCGAACGAATTGCCGATTGCCAGGACAACGTCGCCGATACGCAGCGTATCGGACCGTCCGAAGCGCACGGCTCTTATGTCCGGGAGATCGATCTGCAATAGCGCGAGATCCGTGTCGGGGTCGGTCCCGACAATACGTGCGACAGCACTGCGCCCATCCGCGAGTGTCACAAAAATCTCGTCGGCGCCTGTGACCAGATGCTCGTTCGTGATGATTCGGCCTTCCGTGTCGACGATGACACCGGAGCCAAAGTTGTCACGGAGATCCGATTGTGACTGGGAGTCGTCGGCAACCGCCGATGCACGTACGACCCACAGATTGACGACCGCCGGAGCGCTGGCCGCTACTGCATCGGCATAGGTGCCGGTATTGGTTGTCCGCCGGTTGCCAAGCAGATCCGGTCGCAGGGCGACTGCGACGAACGCGAGCGCTAGACCGACGATAGCCGACTGCAGCAAGAACACCGCGATGTTTCTGAATCCCTGCATGATTGCCTGTTTCCGCTTGCTCCACAGTCTACCGTGCCCGACGGTGCGTGCCTCGGCTGGTCAGGTGGTTTCACCAATGTGTATAATGCCGAGCCGGTTTTCCGTCGGCCAGCGTCAGACTCAAGGCGATACGAACAAAAACCGACCAGCCGGTCTTTCTATTCGGGGGGCGCCTCGATTCTTGTTCAGGGGAAATATGCATGAGCGACAGCGCCGTTGACTTCGGCAGGCGTAATTTCCTGATCGGAGCAACGACTGTGACCGGTGTTGTTGGCGCCGGGATGGTCGCTTGGCCTTTCATCTCTTCGTTGAAACCCAGTGCGCGGGCGCATGCGCTCGGTGTCGCCGTCGAGGTTGACGTCAGCAAGCTCGAACCTGGTGCCATGCTGCGCGCAGAATGGCGTGGTGCGCCGATTTATGTCGTCAACAGGACACAGGCAGCGCTGGACAGCCTCGAAGCTGTCACTGGCCAACTTCGCGATCCGAACTCGGAGCAGTCGGATCAGCCCCCTTACGCCCAAAACGAATACCGGTCGATACGCCCGCAAATCTGGGTCGGAACCGGCGTGTGCACGCACCTCGGTTGTGCACCGTTGTACCGGCCCGAGGTTGCTGCCGCTGGTCTCGGTGCGGACTGGCAAGGTGGGTTTTTCTGTCCGTGCCATGGATCGAAGTTCGATCTCGCTGGCCGTGTCTACAGCGGTGTTCCGGCACCGTTGAATCTGGTCGTGCCGCCGCACCGATTTCTGTCCGACAGCGTACTGCTGATCGGTGACGACACCGGAGCTGCCGCATGAGACGTTGGTGGCGTTCACTCGACCAGTGGATCAATGCCCGCCTGGGTGTCCGGCGTTTCTGGGATGCCCATATGGCGAAATACTACGCGCCAAAGAACTTCAACTTCTGGTATTTCTTTGGTTCGTTAGCATTGCTCGTTCTGGTGATCCAGATCATCTCCGGTATTTTCCTGACGATGAACTACAAGCCGTCGGCGGCGGAAGCTTTTGCATCGGTAGAGTACATCCGACGCGACGTCGACTGGGGCTGGTTGATCCAATATGTGCATTCGACCGGTGCGTCGATGTTTTTTGTCGTGATCTATCTGCACATGTTTCGTGGATTGTTGTACGGCTCGTACAAGTCGCCCCGTGAGCTCGTGTGGATTCTCGGCATGGTTATCTATCTGGCGCTGATGGCTGAAGCATTCTTCGGCTATCTGCTGCCCTGGGGTCAGATGTCCTACTGGGGTGCGCAGGTCATTACGTCGTTGTTCGGGGCGATTCCGGTTGTCGGCGATACGTTGATGGAATGGAT
>JAZFZN010000040.1:0-5713 GCA_036475515.1 Gammaproteobacteria bacterium | reverse complement strand
CGCAAGCTCGAGATAGTTGCGATAGTGGCGTGTCTCAGAGGAATGGAGTCGCTCGTAGAACCGTGCCAGTTCGGCGTCGAGCAAAGGAATCAACAACCCGAAGCGTTCCGCCGAACGGGCCTCGATAAAGGCACCACAAACCAGCAGGTCGACCAGCCTTCCGGGTTCGTTTTCACGCACGAGCCGCCGCAACGACGCCGCGTAGCGCGACGCAGTCACGGAATGCAATGCAACACTCCGCCGCTTCATGAATCCCAAAACCTGCTCGAAGTGCCGCAACTCCTCTCGCGCAACCCGCGACATGCGAACAACGACTTCGCTGTGACGCGCATAACGGAACACGAGACCCAAAGCGCTTGCGGCTGCTTTTTTTTCGCAGTTGGCGTGATCGTTCAGCAATACCGGGAGCGCAGCAACCGCCTGCTCGGCCCACACAGGCGGTGTGGCAAGACACAGGAACTCGAGGATTTCCGGCGGCGTGACGGGATTCAAAGAAGACCCTCCGCGACCGACGATAGCCGCAGGGTCTGTTGAATTACAAGCGTTCTAGCGCCGCCAGCAGTTCGTCCACGTTCTGGTAACGATGTTCCGGGTTTTTGGCCATCAGTTTGTCGATGACCGGTTGAAACACATCGATGCTGTCCGGGAGCCGCGGTATCGCAGCATTGCGGTGCTGATCCAGAACCGCAAACGGTGAGGCACCCTTGTACGGTTTACGCCCGGTCAGCATCTCGTACAGGATCACACCGAGACTGTACAAATCGCTGCGTGCATCGAGCTCCCGTGCCAGTGCCTGCTCCGGACTCATATAGTAAGGCGTACCCTGTATCTCCCCGGCACCCGTCAACGATGTGCGCGAATACAGGTTCTTCGCCAACCCAAAGTCGATCAGACACAAGGAATTGTCCTCTCGCACCATGACGTTGGCAGGTTTCAGATCACGATGCAGTATGTTGGCCTGGTGTACCAGACGCAGCGCGCGGGCTATCTGTTCCAGATAGGTTAGACAATCGTAGGCCGACAGTGGGTTTTTTAGGCGCGCCCGCAGATCTCCACAGGGAAAATACTCCATCGCGATATAAGCATATCCCGGGATAATTCCGTAGTCGTAGATATCGACGATCGACGCGTGATTGATTTTCGCGATGGCGTCGTATTCCTGCTCGAACCGTCGGTAGGTACTCTTGAGCTGCTCGGATTCAACAACCGACATCACTTTCAGGGCAAGCTGCTCATCGAGTTCGAGTTCGTCGCTGCGCGCAAGATAGATCGCCGAGATTTCACCTTTCGATAAGGTTCGCAGAATGTGATAGCCCTTGATTAGCGGTTGTTTGTCGAACGTAATGCTGTGCATCGTCGATTCGTTATCGACGGGCCTGGTTTTTTGGTCTTTGCCGTTCAGTGTCTCCTGGATCGTCGAAATCACCGTTTCGTGATCCAGTCGTGTTTTCGGAAGATACTCGTCGGCACCGATTTTCATCGCCTTCACGATCAGACGATAGTCGTCGTGTGGTCCCATGAAAATAACCGGCGGAAAACTCGGGATACGTCTCAGAGCACGCAGCCATGTAAGCCCGTCTTCCTGAGCATCACAGAGTTCGTGCGCGAGCAGCACGGCATCGTAGCCGTTCCCCGAGACCGTACCGAGTCGTCCATTACGCTGCGGGTCGTGCTCGTCGACCTGCGCATCCGGCCACATCGACGTTACGTGATGCCGGAGCAACTTCCGGAAGTCGGAGTGGTCATCAATGACGAGTAATCGGATTGACATCGTTGGTCCTCGCTATGCCCGCGCTTGTGCTGGCGTGTTGAACCGTTCGATTGCGTAAATCAATGCTTCCGCAGACTCGTAGCGTGCGCGTTTGTCCTTGGCCATCAGCTTGTCGACCATCGGCTGGAAGGCACTGATGTGTGCAGGCAGGCAGGGGATTTCCGCGTGGCTGTGTTTGTAGATCACCGCCAGTGGTGTCTGAGCGGTGAACGGTTTCTTTCCGGTCAGCAGTTCGAAGAAAATCACACCAAGTCCATAGAGATCACTGCGTTCGTCGACTTCTTCCGCATGACCCTGTTCAGGGCTCATGTAGTACGGCGTGCCGAAGACTTCGCCGGTTTCAGTCAGTGTTGAGCGCAGGTGAAGCTCCTTCGCAAGGCCGAAATCAATCAACGCGACCGTTTCGTCTTCCCGAATCATCACGTTTGCCGGTTTCAGATCGCGATGCAGGACGCTTACGGAATGAATCACCTGTAATGCACGTGCAATCTGTTCCGTCCACGCCAACGCCTGCTGCGGAGGGATACGGGTACGCATTCGTGATTTCAGATCACCACGCGGAAAGTACTCCATCGCAATGTATGCATGGTCGTCCGCGATACCATGTGCATAGATGTCGACCACATTCGGGTGATCGATCTTCGAAATCACTTCGTATTCCTGCATGAAACGTTCCAGAGCGCTTCTGCCATCCTGTGCATCACCGAATTGCCGCAGCACCTTGAGCACAACCTTGCGGTTCTCGTCTCCGCTGTGCGCAAGGTAGACCGACGAGTGCCCGCGGCGGGACAGGATCTGCAGGATGCGGTAGCCCTTGATGCGGAACACGCTGGCGTCCTGTTCGTCCCGGGCTGAGGAACCCTGATCTGCAGCGCGACCACCACGCACGGCATCCTTGACGGCCGAGATCAGCAGTCCGTGGCTCAACTCCGCTTTCGGAATATAGTCGACTGCACCGGACTTCATCGCCTCGACAACGAGCAGTTCATTGCCCTGACCTGTCATGAAAATGACCGGCGGAAAATCCGGGCGTTGTCTGAACCTGCGCAGCCAGTGGAGACCGTTTTCATTGTCGGCCTCGAAACGCTCGCTCAGACCGTAAGACAGGAATACAACGTCGAACCCCGCCCCTGAAAAGTGCCCCGGAAGTCGGCCTTTTTGCTGTGGGTCGTGCTCTGCGACAGCGGCATCCGGCCACTCAGACGTCAAGTGGTGCGCGATCAGCTTCCTGAAGTCCGCGTGATCGTCGATCACGAGAAACTTATAGGGACGTTGTTTTTCCGGTGTTTTCATGCTGTTCGTTCTGGGACGGGCGCGGGTACGGCTGACACACTCATGCCGCCTCGCATTATGGAGTCCGCAAACCTGCGCGATCCACGACTCACGTCACAAAGCCCCCGGGAGCCGTCTTCAGACCGACGACTATATCGTTGACGTTGGTGCCGGTCGGCGCCGTCACAAACAGGTCATCCGCAGCGGCGAGAAACGTTCCGGTATCGGCCTGCCGCTGAGCCTCGCGAGGACCAAACCCGCAGCGGTACCCCCGCACCACCGTGCCACCGTCGACGATGGCCCCGGCAGCTTTTCCGGGACCGTCTTGTCCGTCCGTGCCGGCGGCCAGCAGGACCACATCGGGGCACCCGTGGAATTCTTGTGCGGCAGCCAGACTCAGCGCCTGACAACGACCACCCTGGCCGGGTCCCGGAGGCAAACGAACCGTCGTCTCGCCACCCCAGAAATAAAACCCGGGTGCACCGTTGCGTAGATCCGCACCAATCCTGTGTCCTGCTTCCTCGGCGTCACCGCACAGGCGTTCGGTCGCGCGCTGAACGACTCTCCCGCAACATCCGGCTTCGGCAACGGCCGCGTCCAGCGCATCGTCCAGTGTCGCGATGACCCGGTACTCGAACCGTTCGAAACAGGGATCATTGGGCTCGGGCGCCGGTGGTGCAGCTCCCATCATCGCAGCGATCCGGTCCGGTACCCTTGGGATACTGGTGGGATTCCCGGGACTCGGAGAAAGCGGACCCGAACCGATGTCCTCAAAACGGTCGTCCGGAACGTCGGAGAGTCCGAGACACAACACGGTATCTGTCCCGACCTCCCGCGCAAGACGTCCGCCTTTGATCATGGACACGGAGCGACGGACCATATTGATCTCGTCGATCGACCAACCCGATGCGAGCAACGAACGATTCAGGTGTTCCAGGTCGTCCAGGGTAACATCATCGGGCAGAACTTCGACCAGCGTCGACGCGCCACCGGAAATCAGCACCAGCAAGCTGTCTGGGGGCTTGGGTTTCCGAACGAATTCGAGTACTGCTGCTCCGGCTGCAAGGCTGCGTTCATCTGGCAGGGGATGGCCGGCATGCAACACACGAGACCGATCATCGGGCAACAAGTCCGGTGGCTGGTTGGCCAAACCCGGACAGACGATCAGCGCCTCGCAAACCTTCGGTTCAAGTACAGCCAACGCACCCGCTGCCATCGCCGGCGCCGCTTTGCCGATCGCGAGCAGGTAACAGGACCCGGCCGGTTCGAACCCGGAGAGTGCTTCTTTTGTACGTGAGGTTCCGTTCGTCGCCGCGATCGCGGCGGCAAAGATATCCTTGAGGACATTCCGGGCTACCCGTGGCACAAGAGTAGCCTCGGAGCCTCCGTCCTATCCGTAAAGCTCCAGTTGTGTGTCCGACGGTTCCGCATTGTCTTCAATCTGAAGGTTGCGTTCGCGCATCGCTGCATCCGAACGCCGTTCCTGAATCCGGTTCAGATAATCCGGTGTCACGTCTCCGGTCACATAGTGCCCTGAAAAACAGGAGGTATCGAAACCGTCGATGTCCGTCGTCCGGTAATACACGGCATCGACGAGATCGTCGAGGCCCTGATAGACCAACCAGTCGGCACCGATCAGTTTCCCGACCTCTTCGTCGCTCCGGCCGTGCGCGATCAGTTCGCTGACGGCTGGCATATCGATTCCATAAACATTCGGATACCGGACCGGTGGTGCCGCCGACGCAAAGTAGACCTTCCGCGCGCCGGCATCGCGCGCCATATCGATGATCTGCCGCGAAGTTGTACCACGTATGATCGAATCATCGACAATCAGCACATTCTTGCCCTGGAATTCCAGGTCGATCGCGTTCAACTTGCGGCGCACGGACTGGGCACGCTGTTTCTGGCCCGGCATGATGAAGGTGCGACCGACATAGCGATTCTTGATGAAACCTTCCCGATTCTTGACTCCGAGCCGGTGTGCGACCTGCATTGCCGACGTACGGCTGGTGTCCGGGACGGGAATGACTACGTCGATGTCCTGGTCCGGATGTTCCCGCAGAATCTTGTCGGCCAGCTTTTCGCCCATTCGAAGCCGCGCTTTGTAAACCGAAATCTTGTCGATGATCGAATCCGGTCTGGCGAAGTAGACGTATTCAAAAATACATGGGGTCAGGCGGCTGTGTTCGGCACAGTTCGCTGTATGGAGATTTCCGTCGGTGTCGATGAATACGGCTTCGCCCGGACCGATGTCGCGCAGCAGTTCGAACCCGAGTGCATCGAGTGCAACCGACTCCGATGCGACCATGTGCTCAATACCGGCAGCCGTTTCGCGCCGTCCGATGACGATCGGACGAATCCCGTACGGGTCGCGGAATGCAACGATACCGACACCCAGAATCATCGCGACAACTGCGTAGGCACCGCGACAACGACGGTGAACTCCGCCGATTGCATCAAAGATTTCGTTGGGTCCGACATGTGGTCGGTTGGTGCGCTGCAATTCGTGCGCGAACACGTTCAGCAGCAATTCGGAATCCGAGTCGGTATTCAGATGACGCCGATCCTGCTCGATCAACAAGCGTTCAAGTTCATCTGAATTGGTGAGATTCCCGTTGTGGGCAAGGCAGATGCCGTACGGGGAATTTACATAGAACGGCTGGGCTTGCG
>JAZFZN010000039.1:0-3082 GCA_036475515.1 Gammaproteobacteria bacterium | reverse complement strand
TCCCCCTGGTTTCCACCAATTTGTCGGTTCAAAAGCCCCGTGGTTCGAGATCAGCGATGATCTGCCGCAGCATGACGGTTGGCCAGACGAAGCGTAGAAGGCCGGAACTTCTTACCGGACTGGTCGTGCGTGTGCACTTCCTCTGAATATCGCGTTCATGAAAATGACATTCAACCCATCCAGATAAGCGCGCACGTTCGGGTCCTGGGTAAACCCAATGACAAACCCCTTGCCGCTTTTTTGTGCGACGGCAAACGGTTTATAAGCGAGTTGCTGCCGGTTCTCGTCCCAGATATATCCACTCACCAGAAGATCGTCGGCGGCTCGAAATCGTGCGACGTTGACACCCTTGTCCAGCCGAATCGGCGTGTAAACGTCCGGTCCGCGAATGAGCACGTTCAGAGACGAAGCGACACCGGCGCCGAGCCAGTGATCGGAGTCGACGTCTGCTTTGACAAGAACACCGGCCACCGAGTCGGGGCTGCCTTTTTCCGGTGTAATTAATTTGCGATATTCCGTTTCGTCGGTAACGTATTTTCCCGGTACGGTTGTTTCCAGTTCCCCGGCCTCGCCAGAGTCATCGCCACCGCCGGATTTCTTTTTAGCGGCCTCGACGTCTGATTTTTTCTCTTCTTTTTCTACGACCGCGTTTTCCCGCCGGATAGTCAGCAGATCGATATTCGGATCGGCCAGATACCGATTGGCGTTGCCGATACCGATCAATACACCACCTTTTGCGACCCAGTCTTTCAGGTTGGCTGTTCCCTTCTCGCCCAACACCGTGCCGTAGTCCTGGTTGTTGCGGGATTCCGGCAGTATCAGCACCTGGTAGCGGCCGAGGTCCGAGTTTGCGATCCGATCGGTGCGAATGGGCGTTACCGGTGTATCAAATTGCCGCTCGACGACAAATCGGGTATTGCCGGCAACCAACGGCGAGGTGGGTGAGTCCCAGGCAATTGCGACGTTCGGCATATTGAAACGCACGACGTTGCCGCTACCAAAATTCGGACCGTCGGTCACCCAACTGTCGTCAACGGCAACAGCGTTTGCGCCAGTTGCTGCAGCAAGCTTCGCGACGATGTCCCGAAGGCCATCCGGATTGTCAGCGGTATCGACGATCAAAGTGCCGGAAGGATAGCGTGACCCCATGTGGGTGAACGGTTTATCTGTACTCTTGACGGCAAGTCCCTGGCTGAGTGCGTTGGCAAGAAACCGTATCGCGGGTGCGGTTCCCCACGGCACCAGGAAAGCAACCGATCCACTGCCACCGGAGACTGCACCGGGTGGAACCAACTCGGCACCGGCCGCCACAAAGGGTCCCAAGATTGTCCGATTACAGGAATCGGCTTGGACATTCATCATCAACGGCATAGACCATGCGGTCACATCGTAAATTTCATCCCGGAGTTTCTTGGCACGGCGCCGCTCCTGTTCGGCGAGGAAATCTTCCTCGAGCGCCACATCGACATCCAGCAGAGTCCGGATCAACCGTTTTGCGGGTTGGTTGGTATTTATCACGTAACTGCCTTCTTCGTACGATTGACCGCAGGCAATGAACGATGACGTAGCGCGGCCGACTTCGACACCCTGCTGCACCATTAATGCCGCGAGTTTGTCGGCTCCAGGCTGATCCGTCTGTGTGGGAAGGATGTACGAACGCACGCTGCCACGCCCTCCCTCGTCGATAGCGCTCACCTGGTAGTCGTAGAAGTCCGTCAGGAATTTCTCGCGATTGACGGCAACTGTTTCGGCGGTGCCAAGCGACGTGACAAAGTGATTGCGAACCGTGTAGCGGTATGTCAACTCCTTGCCATCGTACTGCCTGATGACCAGGCCGCGCGATGAGGCCTGTTCATAGGTCATGGCAATGGTGCCGAAAAACGCTGGCCAGGTGGCGCCGTAACCCGGATAGAAAGCGTCATACACCTCGCGCGTGAAGTAGTCGAAGCCAAAGGTGTCGAACCAGCGTGCGTTGGTTTTCCCAAAAAGCTCCAGGCTTGCGCGCTGGTCGTCAGCGAGGTGCGGGTTGTAAGGTATGGCCTCCGGGGAAAAGTAATAGGTCTCATCGGAACCCATCTCGTGTGCGTCCACATAGGCGACCGGATACCACTCCTGCAGGATCCTGATACGGCCACGCGTTTCCGGTTGCGTCAGCATGAACCAGTCCCGGTTCAGGTCGAAAAGATAATGATTGAAACGCCCGCCGGGCCAAGGCTGGTCGTGTTCGGCGGATATCCGGCTGGAGTCCGGGACCAGGCCTTCGGACATCTCGAAGTGATGTACGAAGCGGTCGCGCCCGTCCGGGTTTTGCATGGGGTCGATGACCACTACCGTGTCGCGCATGATGTCGGCAACGCGCGCATCACCGCGCGAGGCGAGTAGGTGATAGGCCGTCAGCATCGCCGCATCGGTTGAAGAAATTTCGTCTCCATGAATACCGTAAGACAACCAGGTCACGGCAGGCTGCGACGCGATGATCTCCACCGCTTCCACCTGACTCGTCTCGCGTGGATCCGCCAGACGCTGCATACCGGCTTTCACTTCGTCGATACGCGCCATGTTTTCCGCAGAGGTGATGACGGCGAAGATGAGCTCGCGGCCTTCCCAGCTTCGTGCATATCTCGTGACTGAAATGCGCTCCGGTGCTGCGTTGGCCAGGGCCTCGAAATAGCGAATCGCATCGCGGTGCCAGGTGATGCGGTCGCCCGAACCGTACCCGAGAACGTCTTCGACCGTTGGAATCGCCGGATCGTAGTCTGCATCCGGCCAGTAAACGAAGTTGTCCTGGGCAACGGCGTGCGTTGCGAAAAACCCAATTGCAATAATAACAATCCTCGCAACCAGATCGCGCAACGTTGACTTCATTTATCCCCCTGTCGCTCTACCGTTTCTTATCCACAGGTCACAGACCCTGTGATTTGTCACATCCTAACACTGGGGCCGCTTGCGAGTTGCCGATGGAGCGAAGAAACGTTCGGGAAGGGCATTCCCAACTCGACTACAAAACCACGATTTCCTGAATGATGCCAACCAGGGCAATCGGGTATTCGTTCCGATTCGGATACAAGGCGGTGAGTTCCCC
>JAZFZN010000038.1:0-3131 GCA_036475515.1 Gammaproteobacteria bacterium | reverse complement strand
ATGTCGTTTCCGTTGTCGCCGAAACACCAGCGGTCGTGCTGCGCAGACTCAGATCATCGGCACCGATCTCGTCGCCTTCACACAGTGTGATCGCGCGTTCCAGCACGTTTTCGAGTTCGCGTACGTTGCCGGGGAACGAATAACCTCTCAGTTGCCTGACCGCATCCTTTGAAAGCGCGGGCTTGTGGCATTCCATCTCCGAACTCAAACGTTCGAGGATGTGATCGGCGAGTTCGAGCAGATCGTCGCCCCGTTCGCGCAAAGAGGGGACCGGCAATTCGATGACATTGATCCTGTAGTACAGGTCTTCGCGAAACTTCGATTGGGCGACGAGTTCTTCGAGGTCGCGGTGTGTCGCGCTGAGGATGCGGACGTCGACCGGTGTTTCGTGGGATTCACCGACAGGACGCACGGATTTCTCCTGGATGACGCGCAGCAGTTTGACCTGCATGTGCAACGGCAACTCGGCGAGCTCGTCGAGGAACAAGGTGCCACCTTCGGCATCCCGGAACAGGCCGTTCTTGTCGCCGACAGCACCGGTGAAACTGCCCCTCTTGTGCCCGAAGAATTCACTTTCCATCAATTCGGTCGGGATTGCGCCGCAGTTCACAGGTACAAACGGCTTGTCGTTGCGTGGCCCGCTGCTGTGTATCAACCGCGCGACCAGTTCTTTGCCGGTGCCGGACTCGCCACCGATCAGCACGGGTGCCTGGCTGCGCGCGACTTTACCAATCAGAGCACGCACGCGTTCGATGGTCGGCGAATCACCCAGCAGTTGCTTGACGTCCCCACCGGTATCTTCTCGGTCCAGCTTCAGTGCCGTTCCGACAAGTTTGCGCAGCATTTTCAGATCGACCGGTTTCGAGACGAAATCAAATGCGCCGAGTTTCAGAGCCTGTACGGCGGACTCGACGTTGCCGTGGGCGGTAATCACAGCGACTGGGACTTGTGGAGTTTCGTCTTGCATCCACTCGACCAGTTGCAGACCGTTCGCATCGGGCAAACGCATGTCCGTCAGGCACAGCGAAAAACGGCGTTTCTTCAGCTTCTTCTTTGCCGAAGTGACGTCTTCCGCCGTGTCTGCATCGATGTCCATACGCTGAAGCGTCATGGTCAGCAGCTCACGGATATCCGGTTCGTCGTCGACGATCAGAGCCAGAGGTCGGTCCATGTCACAAATCCCGGCCGTGGTCCGCCGGTTCACCGTTTGATGTCCAGCGGTTCGGGTCGGAGAAAACGATGCGGAAGATGCTGCCACTGCCTTCGCGTGCCTCGTACACGAGTGTCGCACTGTTGCATTCACAGAGTTCACGCGCGATGTACAAGCCGAGTCCGGTGCCCTTTCCGGAACCGGTATAGAACGGTTCGAAAATCTGCTGGGCTTCTTCGGCCGGGATCCCTGGACCACGATCCGCAACTTCGAGGTACGGCCGGCCGTTTGTTTTCATATGTCCGAGTATCAGATCGATATGGGTATGCCCGTTCGCACCGCTGGCATACTTGGTCGCGTTGGCGCAGAGGTTCCACAACACCTGGTGCAGGTGCGACGGATCCGTGCGGACTTCGACATCGCCGTCCTCGGTTTCGACGTGTACATCATGCGAATCGATTTGTTCGGTCAGCGCGAACTCGTTGATGAATGTGTCCAGCCATTTGAGCAGCTGCATGCGTTGTGGTCGGGTAGCGTCTCGCCGTGACAACTGCAGAACGTTTTCGACGATCTCGCTGACACGTTGCGCCTGTTTGTCGATGATCTGGATCAGACGTTGCTCTTCGGCTCCTGTATCTTCGGATTCCGCAAGCAACTGCGCGGCGTGACTCATTGCACCGATCGGATTGCGAATCTCGTGGGCGATGCTCGCGCTGAGACGTCCGAGCGATGCGAGCTTTGTCTGTTGCACGCGCTCGGAGATGTGTGACGCATCTTCGAGGAAGATCAGTGTGCCGGCCGCAGTGGTTTCCCCGAGCGGCGCGAAATGCGGGATGATCATCGAGAAGCCATCCGAGGAGATCAGGCTGGGTTGTGTCGCAGACGACGAGTCCCGACGCACGTTCCACAGACGCCAGATGTCGTACAACTGTGGTGAGAGACCGGCCAACGGCTGGCCGTTTGATTCGATTGGTACCCCGAGGTGCCGGGCCGCCGATTCGTTGATCAGACGCACGCGTTTGTCCGCATCGACGACGACGATGCTCTCGCGCAGACGCTGCAGGATGTATGCGTTGAGTTGCGACAGGTTTTCGAGGTCGACACCCCGGCGTTCGGCAAGTGCTTCGGATTCGCGGATGCGTCGTCCTGCTTCCGAACCGGCCACTGCAATCAGAAAAAAGACAACACCCAGCACACCCGTCGGTGCGTATCCGGAGGCGTCGGCCGTGTCGTTCCATTGACCGAGAATCTGCTGGGCGAGAACCGCTATGGTGCCGATTGCCGCGTACGTCAGGGCATCGCGGCGGTTGAGCAGCAGGCTGCCGGCGCCGATGGAGACGACGAGTAGGCTGCCGAGTCCGCTTTGTACGCCGCCACTCGAATACAACAGCAGGGCGACGAGCACGATGTCGACGAACAGGCTGGCAGAAAGCTGGGTAGCCGCGACCGGGCGGCGCCTGCTGATGAAGACGGCCGCAATGATGCTGTGGACGAACAACCCGATCGCTGTCAGATAGAACAGTTCCGCGTTGGCGCCGCCGACGATCGGCGGGTCGATCGAGAAATACAGAGCCAGCAGCGCCATGCCGGCGACGACCCGGTAGAAATTCAGCAGCCGGATGATGCGCCAGCGCATCTCGCTGCCCGGCTGACTGCCGGCCACGTATTCCGATGCGCGACGGAACGTGGTCGTCAGTTTCCGGGACCCGGGTGAATTGACGTTCATAGATGCCGCGGCAGAGAGTCCGCCATCACTTCTAATGCGGCGGGCTGTGTGTGTCAAATGACTGTGGCACAATACGCGCCTCTCGCGCCGACCAGCCGCGTGGTCCCACCCGGGACAGAACAACAACACTGGCAGATCTCGACATGAATCTTCACGAATATCAGGCGAAAAAACTGTTCGCAGATTTCGGTATTCCGGTACCGCCGGGCCAGGTCGCACGCAGCCCGCATGAGGCGGCGGCGATCGCGAAAGAAC
>JAZFZN010000037.1:0-6857 GCA_036475515.1 Gammaproteobacteria bacterium | reverse complement strand
AGGACGCCCGTGAGCTACGGCGATCTCTATCTGCAAAACGAAGTCGAGATGTCGCGCTACAACTTCGAACTCGCCGATACCGAAGTCCTGTTCGCCCAGTTCGACTCTTGCGAAAAAGCCTGCCGCGAGCTGAACGAAGCCGGTCTGCCATTGCCGGCGTACGAACGCGTCTTGCACGCATCACACGCGTTCAATCTGCTCGACGCAAGACACGCGATCTCGGTCACTGAACGGCAACGTTTCATCCTGCGTGTACGCGACATGGCACGTCAGGTCGCGGAAACCTGGCTCGCAAACCGCGAAGCACTCGGTTTCCCGCTGCGCGAAAACACCCGGGAAACAACCGATGCCTAGCCGGCAGGACTTTCTCGTCGAAATCGGCACCGAAGAGTTGCCACCAAAGGCACTCAAGGCCTTGTCCGCCGCGTTTGCCGAGGGGGTTCGCGACGGACTCGTCGAAGCCGGGCTGGAACACGGCGAGATCAAACCCTTTGCGACACCGCGACGACTCGCGCTGCTCGTTGAAACCCTCGCCTTGAGGCAACCGGATCGCGACATCGAACGTATGGGGCCACCCGTGCGTGCCGCATTCGACGCCGATGGCGAACCGACGAAGGCAGCAACCGGCTTTGCAGAAAACTGTGGTGTCGGCGTTGATGCGCTGGAACGGATCGAAACACCGAAAGGCGAACGGCTGGTATTCCGCAGCCGCGAACCCGGACAAAAGACCGAGACGTTGTTGCCCGACATCGTCAACCGATCATTGTCACGGCTGCCCATTCCGAAGCGCATGCGTTGGGGCGCCGGTGGTGTCGAGTTCGTCCGCCCCGTGCACTGGGTCGTCATGTTGTTTGGCAGATCCGTGATACCGGCGGAGATTCTCGGCATCACCGCCGGTCAGGTTACTTACGGACACCGGTTTCATGCGCCGGGTGCGATCAAGGTCAAACGGCCAGCCGACTATCCGAAGCTACTCGAACGCGCCAAAGTCATTGCCGCGTTTGATCGTCGACGCGAACAGGTCGCTGAACAGGTCGAACAGATAGCAACAAACAACGGCGGCACGGCCGTCTGGGACGACGCACTGCTCGACGAAGTGACCGCGCTGGTCGAATGGCCGGTTACGCTGGCTGGCCGCTTCGACGATGCCTTCCTCGGTTTGCCGGAAGAGATCCCGATCGCAACCTTACAGGATCATCAGCGTTGTTTTGCCGTACGCGATTCCAATGGCGCTTTGTCGCCATGGTTTGTCACAGTCAGCAACATCGAGAGCCGCAATCCGGACGTCGTGCGCAAAGGCAACGAACGAGTCGTTCGTCCCCAGCTTGCTGACGCGAAGTTTTTTTATGACAGCGATCGAACGAAACGGCTGGCGGACCGCCTCGAAGACCTCGCCGGTGTCGTGTTCGAAGCAAGACTCGGGACGCTGTACGACAAAACAGAACGTGTCCTCGCGGCCGCCCGCAATATTGCAAAGGAACTCGGCGCCGATACCGCAGCCGCGGCGCGCGCCGCAACACTGGCCAAATGTGATCTGCTCACCGAAGTCGTCGGCGAGTTTCCCGAGTTGCAGGGCACGATGGGTCGCTATTATGCCGCGCACGACGGCGAGTCCGACGAAGTCGCTGCCGCGATCGAAGAACAATACCGTCCGCGCTTTGCCGGTGACGCACTTCCTGATACGACAACCGGTCGCATCCTCGCGGTGGCTGACAAACTCGACACGTTGACCGGCATTTTCGCGCTCGGCCGCAAACCGACTGGTACTCGTGACCCGTTCGGGCTGCGACGGGCGGCGCTCGGCGTGTTGCGCATCGTCATCGAATCACCACTCGACGTCGATCTCGAAGAGCTGATTCGGTTCGCAGCCGAACAACAACCGGTCAAAATCGACACGGACGAACTCACTCGTGACGTCTTCGACTACATGATGGAGCGGTTGCGTGCATACTACGCAGACCGCGCAGATATCTCGGCCGATGTATTCGACGCGGTACTCGCACGCCGCCCGACACGGCCGATCGATTTTCATGAACGCCTGCTGGCGGTCCGCGGCTTCATGTCCCTCGACGCATCCGTATCTCTGGCCGCCGCCAACAAACGCATTGCGAACATCCTGAAGCAGGCCGACGGTACCGCGACACGAGCGGACTCGTCCAAACTGGTCGAACCCGCCGAAAAAGACCTGTACGCACAACTGATCGAACTGCGCAAAGAAGTCGAACCGATGCTTGCCGAACGCCGTTACGAGAATGCGCTGACACGGCTCGCTGGTTTGCGTGAACCGGTAGACCGTTTCTTCGACGACGTACTCGTAATGACGGACGACACGGACGTGCGCGACAATCGCCTCGCATTGCTCACTGAACTCCGCGAACTGTTTCTGCGAACTGCCGATCTTTCGCGGTTGCAGATCGGATGAAGCGACTCATCATCCTGGACCGCGACGGCGTCATGAACATTGACACCGACGACTACGTTCGGCGTCCGGATGAATGGCGACCGATCCCGGGCAGTCTCGAGGCGGTGGCCGCGTTGACACGCGTGGGTCACGACATCGGTGTTGCCACAAACCAGTCGGGTATCGCACGCGGCTACTACGACGAGGACACACTGGATGCGATTCACGACAAGATGCACAGGATGATCGAGGAGGCCGGCGGCCACATCGGGTTCATCGCATACTGTCCACACGGACCCGACGACGGTTGCGACTGCCGCAAACCCCAGCCCGGTCTGTTGCTGCAGATCGCGGATCACTTCGACGCATCGCTGGCCGGTGTTCCATACGTCGGGGACAAACTGTCGGACGTCGAGGCGGCACTCGCCGCCGGTGCACGGCCGATACTCGTCCGCACCGGTTATGGCGCACGAACCGAAGCATTGCTCGGTCCCGAACACAACGTCGAAATATTCGATGACCTTTCGCAGTTCGCTGAAAGCTGGCTGGCGCAAACGGAAATCGACTGATGCAATACATCCGTTCATTCATATTCACGTCGATCATGTTCCTGTCGATACTCGTGTACGCAGGCATTATCTTCGTTCTGTTCCCTTTTCCGTATCGCTGGCGCTACGTATTCATACGGGGCTGGGTTGATCTGAATCTGTGGCTCTGTGAAAAACTCTGTGGTCTGGGCTATGAGATCCATGGTCAGGACAACATCCCCGACGGCAATCATATTGTCTACTGGAAA
This sequence comes from Gammaproteobacteria bacterium, assembly GCA_036475515.1. Taxonomy (GTDB): domain Bacteria; phylum Pseudomonadota; class Gammaproteobacteria; order Steroidobacterales; family JAZFZN01; genus JAZFZN01. The sequence continues at coordinate 3,660 of JAZFZN010000037.1, read as the reverse complement.
CACCAGTCGGCCTGGGAAACGCTGATGCAGGTCAAAGCGTTCCCGCCACAGACCTGGGTGTTCAAACGCGAGCTGATGTGGGTTCCATTTCTTGGTTGGGGTCTGGCCGCGTCGCGGCCGATCCCGATCGATCGCGCGGGCGGTCGTAGCGCCGTCGAGGTTGTGCTCGAGATAGGCGGCGAACGCCTGAAACAGGGGCTGTGGGTCAGCATTTTTCCGGAAGGTACACGTATGCCCCCGGGCAAAACGCGACGCTACGGCCGCAGTGGCGCACTGCTGGCGCGCGAGAACAATCGTTTCGTGGTCCCGGTCGCACACAATGCCGGCGATTTCTGGCCACGGCGTGGGCTGCTGAAGAAGCCGGGCACGATCCAGGTACGGATCGGTCCACCCATTGAGACCCAGGACCGCAAGATCAACGCGATCAACGGCGTTGCACAACGCTGGATCGAGACAACGATGACGGAAATCAGCCCCGGTTATCCGCCGTACGACCCGGTCAGTGCATCGAAACGCCACTGATTATCCTGACGGGACAGGAACGGAAAGATTCAATCATGCTGCCACGTTTGATCGCCATCGCGTTGCTTTCGCAATCGGTGTTCGCCGCACACGACTTCCTGCCACCGGCCGATGCATGGAACGGCAGGAGCCGCGCTCTTATCGTCGACAACGATCACGAATGGGTCACACCAAGTGAGAAAACGGGTCTGATCCACACACCGCGCTACGACGAGACCGTTGACTGGCTCGAACGGTTGGTCGCGGCGGCACCCGAGCTCGAAATGGTCGCAATCGGCGAGAGTGCTGAGGGAAGAACCGTGTGGATGGTCGTGGCCTCGGCCGATCGTGCGTTCACACCCGAAACTCTGCGTGCAACCGGCAAACCGACGCTGCTCGTACAGGCCGGCATACACGCCGGCGAAATCGACGGCAAAGACGCAGGTCTGATGCTGTTGCGGGACATGACGGTGCGCGGTACGAAAAGCGAACTGCTGGAATCGGCGAACCTGCTGTTTGTTCCGATCCTGAACGTCGACGGTCACGAACGATTCTCGGCTTACGGACGCATGAACCAACGTGGTCCCATGGAGATGGGCTGGCGTACGAATGCACGCAATCTGAATCTGAATCGCGATTACACCAAGCTCGAGACCGAAGAGACTCAGGCCATGGTCCAAGTCATCAACGACTGGCAACCGGATCTGTACATCGATGTCCACGTGACCGACGGGGCCGACTACCAGTACGACATCACCTGGGGCGCCGACTCGAACTTCGGCTGGTCGCCCGAGATCAACCGCTGGCTGACGGGCACATTCGCCGAACAAACCAGCAGCGCACTCGAAGCGATGGACCACGTACCGGGTCCGTTCATGTGGCCACGGAACTATCGCGACTTCAGCGAAGGAAACCTGGTCTGGGCCGGCTCACCGCGTTTCTCGAATCCTTACGGCGCTGCCCGTCACCTGCCGACCATCCTCGTCGAGAACCACTCGTTGAAGCCGTACGACCAGCGCGTGCTCGGGACCTATGTGTTCCTGGAGGCTGCGATGCGGGTGCTGGCCAACGAACAAGTTTCTTTGCGTGAGGCCACAAACAAAGATCGGCAAAGACGTCCGGATCCGCTCGTGCTGGACTGGCAACTCGGCGACCCGCCGACGACCCGGACCGAAACCATCAAGGCGATCAGAAACGTGACGTATACCTCTGAAATCAGCGACACCGAGCGTGTCCGCTGGACCGGCGAGAAAACCGACGAAGAAGTCGTCTACTACATCATGGACGAACCGGTCGCCAGCGTTGCGCGACCGGAGTTCTATTACGTACCGGTGGCATGGAGCCACATCGCCGACAAATTGCGGTTACACGGCATAACTGTTCAACAACTGGACACGGCTGTGACGGTACCGGTCACGATGTACCGTTTGCCGCACGCTGCTTTTGACACGGGTGAGGACGGGGCTTTCGATCAGAAATCCGTCATCTATGAAGGGCGGATGCGCGTCAAACCGGGCATGCCGGTTGCAGAACCGCATGAGATCACGTTACTACCCGGGTCGTTCCGGGTCTCGACAGACCAGCCGCTCGGTGACCTCGCGATGTTGTTGCTCGAACCACAGTCACCGGATTCTTTGTTCCAGTGGGGGTTCTTTTTGGAGATTTTCTCACGGACCGGCTACTTCGAAGCTTACGTCGCGGAGCCGATGGCGCAGAGTATGCTGGCCGAAAATGCCGATATGAAAGCCGCCTTCGAGCAAAGACTGAAAGATGACCCGGTGTTCGCGTCTGATGCGAAAGCGCGCATTGAGTGGTTCTACGAACAAACTCCCTATCACGACCAACGACACCTGTTGTATCCGATCGCCCGCAGCCGCAACTGAGTATGTTGCCGCAATACCCGCACGGATACCCACAAAAAACAAAGTAAGGAGACCCGCAAGACCAGAACAATTCAGCCGAATCCATATCTCCCACCGCAGTTTTTTAGTGACCGCGGATACAGGCAATTTGCTTTGAGCGCGTGCGTGAGAGGGCACTCCTCTTATACCCGAGAAAGGGGTCCCAAAGAAAACGTGCTGGGGGGTGTCTCCGATTTCGATCTCAGAGGGGTCTCACGAGGATCAAATCTGTAGGACAAAAGTGTGTGTGCAGGGTTGAGCGGGATTAGTGAAATTTCTTGATCTCGCGTTCTCACTCAGCCTCAGTCAAAACCGGAAATTTACAAAACGACATTATGCAAAAGAAAACCCCGCCGAAGCGGGGTCCCAATACCGACCGACCTAAAATCAGTATCGGCTAAGCGTTCAGCCTGCGCCGTCTTGCGAAACCTAGACCTGCGAGTCCCAGGCCAAGCAAAGCGAGGCTGGAGGGCTCGGGTACTGTCTGGATGTTATCAATCAACGCAAGGTTGGAGGAGACCAGAATCCTTATCTCATCGAACGTGATTCCCGTAAAACCGTAAAAGCTTTGCGATGCGTTATCAAATGTGGTCGATACGCTAAAGCTCTCGACAACACTACCGCCGAGCAGGGCCGTTATCATTGTAGTTGCTGGGTTGGTTGCCATACCGAACGCCGCTTCTGTCAGGGGGCTCGCGAAAATGATCGAGAACGGGTTAATAACTGGAGCGAAGTTGCCAATGTAATGTCCGGTTATGCCTGGAAAGGCCGCAGGGCCCTGCGTGTCGTACCGCATGCCGCTGGGCGAAAACGTCACACCGAATGCCGAATACTGTGTGGTGATGACAGTACCCTGAGGAAACACCAATTCATCGAAAGTTAGCGTGTTGCTCGGGGATGCCAGGCCAAAGTTGTTGATAATTGGCGTCGCTGAGGCAGGCGTCATGCCAGCCAAAGAAGCGATCGCTACAACAACGATTCCCACCGACCGGGCACGCAGCCAACCGTTATCCGTGCGCTCCCCACTTCTAGCGCTCATTTCATTGTGATCCATCATATCGTTGCTCGCTTTTTGTGTATCAATATAACAATTTGAACATCCACTACTAGAATATGCAAAATACATGCCAATGTTGTATCGCCATACAAATCAACTACTTGAGAAAAGCGCAGTTGAACTCAACGCCGGAATTGTAAGAATTACCGACACTTCCCGCTCCGTTTTGACCACGAACAAACTCCCTTTCGTGCCGGGGGT
>JAZFZN010000036.1:0-6442 GCA_036475515.1 Gammaproteobacteria bacterium | reverse complement strand
ACCGATTAGGCTGATCAGCAACCAGAACGCCTCGACGATCAACGCAGACAGATTGAACTCAAACTTCAGTGAGATCAGAATCAGCGCTGCACCGATCGCGTTTGCCAACGTGTAGACAACACTACGGGCGTCGAGTCTGTCCAGTTGCACGAGCAGATAACTGCCGACGATCAGTGCGACACCGCTGTTGCCGAGGAAATCGTGCCAAGCATAACTCATTGTTTTTTAGCCTGTTTTTCTGCGTTTGTGCGCCAGGTCACGGTGGCAGTGCCGTGCGGACTTGTGGAGCCGGTCACAGACCTCGACGCGGTCCGGCGCTACCGTATGAACCATGGCCGTGAAGTACTACACCGAGTTCTTGCTGCAGCATCCGCCGGGAAATCGTTGCCGGGAATTCAGTGGTGTCGTCGAGGCCGATTCGACGGTCCAGGACGACCGCGACATACGCGCCCTTCAGGACCTTCTCGCCGAGAACTTTCGTGTCGACCCGCGCTCGGTGATTATTCTGCACTGCTCACGACTGCACTGAGCAGTATTCCCCACTACCGATTGCGAATCAGCATTCGGGCACGTTGACCGCCAGACCGCCCTGCGAGGTTTCCTTGTAGATCGTCTGCATGTCGCGACCGGTTTGACGCATCGTTGCGATGACCTGGTCCAGCGATACCTTGTGGGTACCATCACCACGCAACGCCATACGTGATGCATTGATTGCCTTCACCGAACCCATCGCGTTGCGTTCGATGCATGGAATCTGCACGAGACCCTTGATCGGATCGCAGGTCAGTCCAAGGTTGTGTTCCATTCCGATCTCGGCGGCATTTTCGATCTGAGCATTGGTACCGCCGAGAACGGTAGCCAGACCACCCGCCGCCATCGAGCAGGCGACACCAACCTCGCCCTGACAACCCATTTCCGCACCGGAGATCGACGCATTCTTTTTATAGAGAATCCCGATCGCACCGGCGGTCAGCAGAAAACGCAACACACCGTCTTCGTCAGCGCCATCACAGAACCTCGTGTAGTAATGCAACACCGCCGGCACGATACCGGCGGCGCCATTGGTCGGCGCGGTCACGACGCGACCGCCTGCCGCGTTTTCTTCGTTCACGGCCAGTGCAAAAGCGTTGACCCATTCCATCACGTCGTGATGCTGGCTCTGTTCGGCCTGCAGGTCACGGTGCAACTTTGGAGCGCGCCGCTGCACGTTGAGCCCACCGGGCAACGTCCCCTCGGTCACCACCCCGTGTTCGACACAGTCCTGCATGACCTGCCAGATCTTCAACAGACCGGCCCGAACTTCGTCTTCGGATCGCCAGGTCTTCTCGTTCTCCATCATCAATCCGGCGATCGACAAACCGGATTCAGCGCCGATCCGCAACAGGTCCTCGGCGCTGTCGAAGGGATACGGTACTTCCGGACCACCGGTTTCGACGACGGGTTGGTCGATCTCATCACTGCGCACGACGAAACCACCGCCGACCGAGTAGTACTCGTCGCTCCACAGTGTTTGTCCGTCTTTGCCCAGAGCCGTGAACCGCATTCCGTTCGAGTGCGCCGGCAGGGTCTCGGTCCGGTGAAACAACAGATTGCTGTCCTCGTCGAAATCGATTTCATGCCTTCCGAGCAGACGGATGTTCTTTTTCGTACGGATGCGTTCCAGGATCGATTCGACCGCCTCGGGATCGACTTCGTCGGGTCGTTCGCCTTCGAGACCGAGTAACACGGCACGGTCCGTACAGTGACCGTGCCCGGTCAACGCCAGCGAACCAAACAGTTCGGCTTTGACAGACGTCGTCTCGTCCAGCATCCCCTGCGCTTCGAGATCGACGAGAAACTCGCGTGCCGCACGCATCGGCCCGACCGTATGGGAACTCGATGGCCCGATGCCGATCTTGAAGATTTCAAACACGCTGATGGACATGGCAATTAGTCCGCCGACAGGGACAACAGGGTCGCGTTTCCACCGACCGCCGAGGTGTTCACCGTCAGCGTGCGTTCGGTGGCCATTCGGTGCAGATAATAAGGGCCACCGGCTTTTGGCCCGGTGCCCGACAGCCCACACCCCCCAAACGGTTGCACACCGACGACGGCACCGATCATGTTGCGGTTAACGTAGGCGTTGCCGGCCTGTACGCGTTCGGAGATCTGCCGGGCGCTGCGGTCGAGCCGGCTGTGTACACCAAAGGTCAGACCGTAGCCCGTTGCATTGATCTGGTCAATCAACGCATCGCGTTCTCGCGCCTTGTAACGCACCACGTGCAGAATCGGACCGAACACTTCACGCTCCAGTACACCGATATCGTCGATCTCGACCGCGAGTGGCGCACAGAAAGTACCGTGCTCGTGTTCGGCGGACAGCAGCATACGATAGATCACCCGACCTTGTTTGCTGATCCGGGCCGCGTGTTCTTCGAGTTCGGCGAGCGAAGCGGCGTCGATGACCGGCCCGATGTCTGTTTCGAGCAAAGCCGGATCGCCGATGATGAGTTCGCGCATGTGTCCTTCCAGAAGTTCGATGACACGGGGCGCAATCTCTTCCTGCAAACACAGAACGCGCAAGGCTGAACAACGTTGTCCGGCGCTGTTGAACGCCGATGCGACGACGTCGAGTACGACCTGTTCGGGCAATGCCGAAGAATCGACGATCATCGTGTTTTGACCGCCGGTCTCTGCGATCAGTGTCGCGATCGGTCCTTCACGTGCTGCCAGCGACATGTTGATCGTGCGTGCGGTTTCGGTCGAACCGGTGAACACGACACCGGCGACACGCGGATCGCTCGTGATGACGCCACCGATGACCCGTCCACTGCCCGGCAGGAAATGCAACACGTCGCCCGGTACACCGGCTTCGTGCAACAGTTCGATCGCACGCGATCCGATCAGCGGTGTTTGTCCCGCTGGTTTCGCGAGCACCGAGTTGCCGGCCGCCAGTGCCGCCGACACCTGTCCGGTGAAAATGGCCAATGGGAAATTCCACGGACTGATGCAGGCAAACACACCACGACCGTGCAAAGACAGCTCGTTCGATTCGCCGGTCGGTCCCGGCAACACCTTCGCCGTGCCGAAGTCCCGTTCCGCGTGCGCCGCATAGTAGCGCAGGAAATCGACCGCTTCACGCAGTTCGGAAATCGAATCGGGTACCGACCGTCCACCCTCGCGTACACACAACGCGATCAGTTCGGCGCCGTGCGATTCGAACAAATCAGCGCCACGTCGCAGAATCGCGGCACGTTCACTCGCAGGCGTTGCGTCCCACCCGGGTTGCGCCGCCGCCGCGATCGAAACCGCGCGTTCGACAGTCTCGGCATCCGCCGGAACGACCGCGCCGGCGGCACGACGTGTGTCTGCCGGGTCAATAGATTCCTTCGCTTCACCGTGTACCCGTTTGCCACCGACCAGCGGTGCCGCCGACCGCTCGTGCTGCAAAGCCGCTGCAATACCGGTTCGCAATGGCTCGAGTTCGTTGCGATCCGCGATATTCAGACCCCGCGAATTTCGTCGTTCCTCGCCGTACAGATCCTTTGGCAACGGAATATGCGGATGGGGCTTGTCGCTCAACGAATTGGTAAACACGATCGGATCCTGGACGATCTCTTCGATCGGTACTTTTTCGTCGACGATGCGGTTGACAAACGACGTATTGGCGCCGTTTTCAAGCAGACGTCGCACCAGATACGGCAGCAAGTCCTTGTGGCTACCGACCGGTGCATAGACCCGGCACGGAACATTCAACGCATCCGGACCGACGATTTCTCCATAGAGTTCTTCACCCATACCGTGCAGCCGCTGAAACTCGAAGTCCTTGGCGCCGTCACGACCATGACCGGCGAGCACGAGTACGTGCGCTGCGGTCCGCGCGTTGTGGGTCGCAAACTGCGGATAAAGTGCATCGGAGGCGGCGAACAACTGTTTTGCACAGGCGAGATAGGAAACGTCGGTCGACGTCTTGCGTGTGAACACGGGGTAACCCGACAGGCCCTGTTCCTGACCGCGTTTTATCTCGGTGTCCCAATACGCGCCCTTGACCAAACGCACCGGAACACGCCGTCGATGACGACGTGCCAGTTCGGCAAGCCAGCTGAGCACCGCCGGCGTGCGCTTCTGATAGACCTGGACCGCCAGACCGAGGCCTTCCCAACCCGACAGAGCCTCGTCGCTGTAAGCCGCATAGAAGATCGCCAGTAAGATTTCGAGACGGTCGGCTTCCTCGGCATCGACCGTCAGTGCGATGCCCTGCTCTTTTGCCTGGATTGCAAGCGCACGCAAACGTTCGGACAACGCCGGTACGCAGACATGCTGATGTGTATACAGATAGCGCGGGTGCAAGGCAGACAACTTGACCGAGATGGACGGTGCCGCGAACACCGATGCGATGTCGGAACTCGCACCGATCGAATCGATCGCTTCTGCGTAAGAATCGAAGTAACGTTGTGCGTCGGCGCCGGTCAACGCCGCCTCGCCGAGCATGTCGAACGAATAGCGATAGATTCGATTCTCTTCCTTTGCAGCACGGCGCAATGCCGATTCGATCGTCTCGCCCATCACAAACTGATGGCCCATGATCCGCATTGCCTGTTTCAGCGCGGTACGAATGACAGGTTCGCCGATCCGTTGTGCGAGCCGCTTCAGATACGTACCCGGGTCGCTTTCGGCCTCCGGATCGACCGAGACCAGACGCCCCGTCAGCATCAAACCCCAAGTCGATGCGTTGACGAACAAGGGTTGTCCTTTTTCGATGTGTTCGCCCCAGTTGGCATCGGTGAGTTTGTCGGCGATCAGTGCATCGGCCGTCTCCGCATCCGGGATGCGCAACAAGGCTTCGGCAAGACACATCAGGACCACGCCTTCTTTCGAAGACAGGTCGTACTTCTGCAAGAAAGCGTCGAGTCCGCTCTTTTTGACGCGGTTTTCACGCACGGCACGTACGAGTTGTTCGGCACGCGCCCGGATCCGTACGCCGTCGGCGTCAGAAACTCGCGCGGCTGCGACCAGGCGGTTCACGCATTCGGATTCATCGGCGAGATAGTCGCGATTGATCTCCGCGAGTCCCGGGACTTCGACTTCGTCACCGGTAAACAGAATTCGGGCGGTCGACTGGGCCGCTGGTTCAACCACCGTCGCTGACATTACAGATACTCCGAAAACGGGTGTGGCGAAAGGCCCATTCTAGCAAGCGGACCGGTTGTCGATCACTGCCCCAGCGGTGTTGTTTCTCCGGTCGTACGATAGCGTTTGTAGTCCGCCAGGATGCGTGGGTGATCGAATGCCAGAGGCGGCAGCGTATCGGAATCGAACGCCGCTACGTCCTTGGCATCGTCGCCTGGAACCAGTCTCCCCGTCGCCTGAGCGACATAGACGACACTGACCGTGTGGCCGCGCGGATCGCGTGCGGGGTCCGAATAACAACCGAGTAAGGTCGTCAGCCGCACGCTCAAACCCGTTTCTTCGAGCGCCTCACGCCTGGCCGCAGCCTCGAGCGTTTCTCCGACGTCGACGAATCCGCCGGGCAAGGCCCAGCCGAGTGGCTCATGACGCCGTTCAACAAGCACGATCGGCGAAGCCTGCCGGTCGATCAACTCGATGATCACATCGACAGTCACGAGCGGTGTCTGTGGTCTGGCCATGGCCGTCGAATATATCCGAAACTCCGTTTTTCGGCAGCACGTTCGCTATAATCGGGCGCTTCTTTCACGACGGAGAACGCGGTGGATCGGGCGTATCTCAAGCACCTTGCATCTGAGGTAGAACAACTCAAAGAAAGCGGCCTCTTCAAATCAGAACGCGTAATCACGACACCACAAGGCCCCCAGATCGGTGTGTCCGGGGGCGGTGAGGTGATCAACTTCTGTGCAAACAACTATCTCGGTCTCGCAGATCACCCGGAACTGATCGAAGCCGCTCACAAAGCGCTCGACGAGTATGGATACGGCATGTCTTCTGTGCGGTTCATCTGCGGCACGCAAACGATTCACAAGGATCTCGAGAAACGGATCTCCGAATTTCTCGGCACCGAAGACACGATCCTCTATGCCGCTGCTTTTGATGCCAATGGTGGTTTGTTCGAAACCCTGCTCGGACCCGAGGACGCCGTCATCAGCGATGAACTGAACCACGCCAGCATTATCGATGGCATACGCCTCTCGAAGGCACAACGCTTCCGGTACAAGAACAACGACATGCACGACCTGGAGGCAAAACTTAAAGAGGCAGCGGCAAGCAAAACAAAACTGATCGCGACCGACGGTGTGTTCTCGATGGACGGTACGATCGCAAACCTCAAAGCCATCTGCGACTTCGCCGATCAATACAACACGCTGGTCATGATCGACGACTGTCACGCGACCGGATTCATGGGTGCGACCGGACGTGGCACGCACGAGTACCGCAACGTCGTTGGTCGTGTTGACATCATTACCGGGACACTCGGCAAAGCACTGGG
>JAZFZN010000035.1:0-6790 GCA_036475515.1 Gammaproteobacteria bacterium | reverse complement strand
AGCTCCGAATCCAAATTGTTGTACAACCCGGAAGACAATTCGATGACTGCCATCGACGACTCCCGTCAGCGGTACATCGTGATCGATCGTGCAACCGCAGAACGTGCGAACACTCAAATCGCACAGGCAATGAAAGATCTCGAAGATCAACTCGCCTCGTTGCCACCAGAACAACAGGAAATGGCGCGCCGGATGATGGAACAGCAGATGCCAGGGTTTGGCGAACAGTCCGCTCCGCAGGAAATTAGTTTTCAACGACTGAACGAAACGGCCGAGTACTCCGGTGTCGGATGTACCATGGTGACGATCAATGTCAGCGGTGAACCGAAACAAATGGCTTGTGTTGCCGAACCGGATGAACTCGGGATTTCAGCTGTAGATCACGAAGCACTCGCGTCGGCTTTCGATGCGATGCGGGATATTTCCAACACGATGACAGCCGGTGTCGTCGGTGAGTTTTCGATAGATATGCGCAAGCTGGAAGGATTCCCGATCTACACGCGCAGCATAGACAAGGACGACGAATCGCGGCTGCTGAACCACTCGACCGATTCTCTGGACGATTCACTCGTGCAGATTCCACCGTCCTACAAGAAGGAAGAAGTCGGGTTCTGAAGAATTACTGAATGTTCAGACGTGCACGCAGTGGGCTGCGGCGCGGAAAGTGCGCACATAAAAACTCCATCTGATCCGCGAGAATTTTGCGGCCTTTCAGGTAAATGTATTCCGCATAGGTCGGCGTGAAAGGCACCGCGATCAGTTGCATACCACCCTGTTCCGGTGTGCGCCCCGCTTTGTGATTGTTGCAGCGACGACAAGCGGTAACACAGTTGTTCCAGAAGTCTGTTCCTCCCTGGCTCATCGGCGTCACGTGGTCGCGTGACAGTTCGCGCGATTGAAAACGTACGCCACAATACAGACACAGGTAAGCATCACGTTTGAACAGCGTCTGGTTGTTCAGGGGCGGCAAATAGTCGCGGCGGACTTTGTCGAGAACATGGGTGTTCCCGATGGTCGCGACGATCGAATTCACAGAAACAGCGCTGCGCTGACCGGTGATTGCGCAGACACCGCCATGCAGCGTGTACAACAGCGAACCGCACGCGTAAGCAACCTGCTCGGTGCAGTACAACCGCACCGCGTCGCGGTAATCGATCCACTCCAGCGGCATGCCGGAGACGTCGGTCCGTAGTACTTGCTGACTGAGCTCGTGCATCGCTCTACCGTCACGATATCGGACGGAACAGGCTTTATTCCATAACGCCCGAGAAAATTCAACTACGCCCCGGTCCAGGTTTTACAATCTGATCGCTGGGACGCGGTACAGGTTCCGATCGATGGTCGGAACACTCCCCGACCAACCATCACCGGTTCACGATTCGCCGGTTTTTCGAGGGCGGGTTTCCCGGTAGACTCCCTACGCGTTTTGAAGTGCGTTCCCCCCCGGGACGCCGAGTTCTGGAGGAACGCCATGCCGATCCGGATCGGGATCCTGAAGGAAACCGCACCGGGCGAACGCCGTGTCGCGCTCGTCCCGGAAACTGCCAAGCGTTTCGCCGACGCGGGTGCGACGATTGCGATGGAACGTGGAGCCGGCAATCCAGCAGGTTTTCCCGATTCTGCCTATTACAACATCGAATGGCAGGATGATGCCACCGACGTCATCTCAAATGCCGACGTTCTGCTGACCGTGCAACCGCCTACGGCTGAGGTCACCCGCAAACTCAGCCGGGACTCCGTCGTCATCGGTTTTCTTCAACCCCACGCGCAGGACGAGCTCATTGAGACCATGCTTGAGGGGAACCTGACGAGTTTTTCTGTGGAACTGATACCACGGATCTCGCGCGCGCAATCGATGGACGCGTTGTCTTCGCAGGCGGTTGCCGCGGGCTATAAAGCGGTTCTGATCGCCGCCAACACGCTCGATCAGTTCCTGCCGATGTTGACAACCGCCGCCGGTACGATTCGACCGTCGACAGTTCTGGTGATCGGCGCCGGCGTTGCCGGTTTGCAGGCAATTGCGACGGCCAAGAGACTCGGCGCAGTCGTCGAGGGATACGACGTCCGTTCGGCGACCCGTGAACAGATCGAATCACTCGGTGGACGATTTGTCGACACCGGTGTCTCGGCAGAAGGAGAGGGCGGATACGCGCGCGAACTGACCGAAGAAGAGAAGCAACAGCAGCAGCAAGTCCTCGCGGACCACATCGCAAAGGCCGATGCGGTCGTCACAACCGCGGCGATTCCGGGCCGTCCGGCACCAAAGATCATCTCCGCAGACGTCGTCGAACGCATGAAACCAGGCGCTGTCATCGTCGACCTCGCCGCCGAAAGCGGTGGCAACTGCGAATTGACCCAAGCGGGCAAGACCATCGAGCACAACGGTGTTCGCATCGTCGGACCACTAAACCTGCCATCCGAAATGGCGCGCCATGCCAGCGAAATGTATGCACGAAATCTTTTGAACTTCCTGAAACCCGCAATCGAAGATGGACAACTGAACATCGATTGGAACGACGAAGTTTTTGCAGAAAGTGTCCTGACACATGCCGGTGAGATCCGGCACGCGGCAACGAAGGAACGCATCGAACGGGGAGGCGGCAAATGACCGGATTCATCGCGTTGTACATTTTCATGCTGGCTGCTTTCACCGGCTACGAAATTATAGCCCGCGTCCCGGTGATCCTGCACACACCACTGATGTCCGGTTCGAACTTTGTGCACGGCATCGTTCTCGTTGGTGCAATGGTGGCGCTTGGACAGGCCGAAACACCGCTCGAGCAGGTCATCGGTTTTCTCGGTGTCGTACTCGGTGCCGGTAACGCGGTCGGTGGTTATGTCGTCACCGAACGGATGCTCGATATGTTCAAGAGCAGCAGGGACAAACGGGAGAAAGGCGAATGACCTCGTTTTTCTCCACCCATGCCGACAAGTTGATCCAGGCCAGCTATTTCGTCGCCGCGTTTTTGTTCATCATCGGGCTGAAACGCATGAGTTCGCCCGTGACCGCACGTGGCGGAATTCTCTGGGCGGGTGCCGGCATGTTGCTCGCGACGGTCGTCACTTTCGCGTGGCCCGGTATGCAGAACTACGTGCTGATGATGGCTGCGATCGGTGTCGGCGGCGTGCTGGCCTGGGTATCCGGCAAACGCGTCGCGATGACGGGGATGCCGGAGATGATCGCGCTGTACAACGGCATGGGTGGTGGCGCGGCCGCCGCAATCGCGGCGGTCGAGTTGTTGAAAGGTGGTGACCACCCGCAAACGGTTATCGTACTCGCGGTCGCCGGCGGTTTGATTGGCTCAGTCAGTTTCTCAGGCTCCCTGATCGCGTTCGCAAAGCTGCGGGGACTCATGCGCTCGCCGCGTTTTCCGGGCCAGCAGTTTTTCAACCTTCTGGTGTTCATCGTGGCGATCGCCGGTGGCATCTGGCTCATTCTGAATCCCCACGAAACCACAATGGTCATCGGCGCATTCTTTGTGCTCGCGATGCTGTTCGGTGTCCTGATGACACTCCCCATAGGTGGCGCAGACATGCCCGTCGTTATTTCTTTGTACAACGCATTAACCGGGCTTGCCGTCGCTTTTGAGGGATTCGTATTGCAGAACGCGGCGATGATCATCGCCGGTACGGTCGTCGGTTCGGCCGGCACCTTGCTGACACAACTGATGGCGAAAGCGATGAACCGTTCGCTGGCGCACGTGCTGTTCTCTGGCTTTGGGGAAACGGCAACGTCCGGCGAAGCCGAGACCGGTGGCGTCATGAAGCCGATCGAGTCGCCGGATGTCGCGGTGATGCTGGCATTCGCCAACAACGTCATCATCGTGCCAGGCTACGGATTGGCTGTCGCGCAGGCGCAGCACAAGATCTGGGAACTGACCCGGTTGCTGATCCAACGCGGTGTTACCGTAAAGTTCGCGATTCACCCGGTCGCCGGGCGCATGCCCGGACACATGAACGTTCTGCTCGCTGAAGCTGGTGTTCCATACGACATGATCTACGACCTCGAAGAGATCAACGAGGATTTCTCGACCACCGATGTTGCACTCGTGATCGGCGCGAACGACGTGGTCAACCCGGTTGCGCGCAGCAATCCGGACAGCCCGATCTACGGCATGCCGATCCTGAACGCTGACTACGCCAAGAACGTCATCGTCGTGAAACGCGGTCAGGGCAGGGGATTCTCCGGCATTGAAAACCAGTTGTTCGTGCTGGACCAGACACACATGCTGTACGGTGACGGCCAGGAAGTCGCGGCAAAACTGATTCAGGACGTCAAGCAGTTCTGAACACTTCAGGCCCGCCCATGCATTTTCCCAGATCAGCTACCGAACCCGGGTTCGACGCCTTCCTGAAGAGACTGGCGGTTTCGCCGGATCTGTATCCGCAAAAACTCGACCCATATCTGGACACGGCTTTGATCATTCAGATCAGCCGTGAAGAATTTCGTGCGGCCAGTTTTCTCGACGACCGCGTGCTGCATGACGAAACCCAAGGTGCATGGATGCCCTGGCGATACGTCGAACAGGCTTTGCAAGGCGACGACGGGAGATACAGCCATTTTGTTTTTCACATCGGCCGCTGTGGTTCGACGCTGTTGTCGCGGATGCTCGATACCCAGCAGTCTGTTTTGGCGTTGCGCGAACCCAGTCCGCTGTTGACGCTGGCCGACATCGAGACGGACCTCGACACACCGGAAGCGATTTGGAGTCGCGAAACGTTCGACACGAGACTCGATGCATTTCTGCGTGTGTGGGCACGCGTCTATCCACAACAGCAAGTCGCCGTAGTCAAGGCCACCAGCTTCTGCAACGGACTGGCAACGAAGATTTTGCAACGACGTCCGCAGTCACAGGCCGTCGCGATGTACATACCGTGCCGGGACTACGTCGCGGGGGCCGTGGCCGACTGGCAGGGACGCAGCGATCTGCGTTCCTTCGCACCGAAGCGTCTGCGTCGCCTGCACCGCCGCCTCGGGGCGTCTCCGTGGCGTTTGTACGACCTCGGACCGGCGGAACTCGCGACGATGAGCTGGACTACCGAGATGGCCACCTTACAAGCCGCACACGATGCACTGGACAACCGCCTGCTGTGGGTGTGCTTCGACGACCTGCTGAGCGATGTTTCCGGTTGTTTCCGACAAGTGCTGGAACATTTCCGCATCACCGTTGCGGACACAGAAATCCTCGCGATACAGTCGCACCCGTTGATGGAAAACTATTCGAAGGCGCCCGGTCAGCGTTTCAATGCGTCCAAACGTGCACAGGTGCTCACCGACGCACACACCCGTTTCGGTACCGAAGTCGCTGCAGGTATGAAGTGGCTCGCCAATGCCGTCCGGGAGTTTCCGCAACTGGCCTTGCTACCCGGTACGGACTGATACGCTTCAGGACGACGGTCGTCGCGATCAGTGGTCGCGTGGTGGCTGTTGGCGCGTGTCGTGCTGGCGTTGTTGCTGGCGTTGACGCATCTGATCACGCAAGCGTTGACGCTGTTCCGGGGTCATTTGTCGAGCGCGGTCACGCATGCGTTGCCGGAACGCATCGCGTTGTTCAGGTGTCATGCTTTCCCAACGCTGCCGCAACCTCTGGCGTTGTTCCGGCGTCATGTCTCGACGCATCGAACGGAAGCGCTCCCTGATGCGTTGCTGCTCTTCCGGTGGCAGTGAACGGAATTGTGCAAAGCGTTCGCGAATCCGGGCCTGTTGTTCCGGCGACAGATTCTGCCAACGTTGGTGGCGCTTTTTCATCGCCTCACGTTGCTGTGCATCCATCCCGAGCCAGCGCTCCGCACCACGCATCAGTTGTGCCTGGCGTTGCGGCGACAACTGTTCCCAATTTTCGGCGTGGCGTTGCAACACCGTCTGAGATTCCGGACCGAGTTCGACCCATGCCATCTGATTCTCGACGCCGGTTTCGGCAGCGAACACAGTCGCGGCCCCAAACCACAGCACCAGAATCAGCCCCGTCGAAACCCTAACTGTCGTCTTCATGTTCATCGTCGTCACGTTCGACCAGTCGTTTCCTGGTATCCTCTGTGATCGCCTCATCCGAAAATTCGAACGGATCGACCCATTCGCCTTCTTCCGTCTCCCAGCTGGCCAGGAACTCTAGGAACGCGTCGTCCGGTATCTCTGGTCCGGTCTCTTCGCCCACCGCGGAGATCGAGAGCGCACACAACGCGATCAGCGTAGCGCTCCTATCCCACATCAGCATCGGCCTCGTATGCCAGCCACAAGTAAAAATCCAGGTCCTCGTACAGTTCCAGGTCGTCCTCATCGAACAGAATCTCGATGTCACTGATTTCAGCGACAGGAACCAGCGTCAGTTCCGTCTCACCGGGTGCATAGACGAACACGGCAGCCGCAATTGCAACCGCCGCAACACCGGCGGCGAGGGCCCATGTCCGTGCCCGGCTCTGCCCGGCCCTGGACTCATCACGATGCGCTTGACGATACGCATCGACCGCGGCGTGGCGCGCCTGCGTCAGACGTGACGAGACGTGCGCCGGCAGCGCGGCGTTTTGCTCCTCGAGACGGTTCTTCACCTTCTCGATGAAGGCATCTTCCCGACTATTTTGTCTGTCGATCGTCATTCCCAATGCGCTCCGAGTTGTTCTCGCAGACTATGCACTGCGCGCGAATAGTGCGTTTTCACACTGCCATCAGTCACGCCCATCACCCGGGCGGTTTCGGCGACATTCAGGCCTTCCAGTGTTCGCAGCAGGAAGGTTTCGCGTTGTCGCTCCGGCAGCGCGCGGATGGCTTCATCGAGCGCACCCATCGCATCAT
>JAZFZN010000034.1:0-4924 GCA_036475515.1 Gammaproteobacteria bacterium | reverse complement strand
GAGAAAATCGTGTACAGCCTGCGTCGCATTCCCGTGCTGGCGTCGCGGACGGCGGCAAAATCCGGCACCGAACCCATATAGATAAAAATCGAAGACGCTGTCAGATAGGTCGTAATCGCCATGACGTCGAACAACAATGGCGATCGGAAATTCGGCCACAACCCCGTCTGGTTCGGGATCGGGAAGGACCAGTGTACGAACCAGATGCGACCGAGGTGAACCATGACAAAGAACGCGGCCGTCATCAGCGAAAACAAGGTCATCGCCTCGGCACTGCGATAAATCGCCTTGCGCCATTCACTCTGTGTGATGTGCAGGACCGCCGACAGCAGCGTTCCGGAATGCGACAGGCCAATCCAGAAAATAAAGTTCGAAAGATAAGTACTCCATACCGCACTGCGGTTGTTACCCGCCGCACCGACGCCAATGTGAATCTGCCAGAACCACGGCAGGAAAAAGCAAACGAAAGCGATCGTCATCGCCGTACCGAGCAGGATCCAGTATTTCGGACCCGTCTCGAACATCACGCGCAGAACGTCTCGGTTGACCTCTGCGTAGGTCGGTTCTTTGTAGTCCTGTTCAGCCATCAGCGCCGACTCGCTGCAGATAAACGACCGAGGGAACCGTATTCAAATGTTCGAGCACCCTGTATCCGCGGGGGCTGTTCATCATTCCGGAAACGCGGCTGTCCGGATCATTCGAATCGCCGAAGACCAATGCCTCAGTCGGGCAGGTCTCGACACAGGCCGGTGTCACCTCTCCATCGCGTACACGACGTCGTCCGTCGTCTTTTGCGTTGTCTTTCGCCATGCGTATGCGCTGAATACAAAACGTGCATTTCTCCATGACGCCCTTCTCGCGCACGCTGACGTCGGGATTGAGTTGCTGTTCGAGCGGCTCGTCCCACTTGTACGTGAACCAGTTGAAGTAACGTACTTCGTAAGGGCAATAGACCGCACAGGTTCTGGTGCCGATACAACGGTTGTAGATCTGTGTATTCAGTCCGTCCTGGTTGTGATAGGTCGCAGCTACCGGACAAGGTGTTTCGCACGGCGCCTGATCACAGTGCTGGCACAGCATCGGCATGAAACGCAACTTCGCATTCGGGTATTCGCCTTCCCAGTAACGTTCGATCCGAATCCATTTGATCTCGCGTCGTTGGGCAAAACGTTTTTCGCCGACGATCGGCAGATTGTTCTCCGCCTGACAGGCAACCATGCAGGCTTCACAACCGGTGCAGCGGTCGAGATCGATGGTCATCGTCCAGTGGTAGTCGTAAGCCTCGTAGTAACCGGGCCTACGGTATTCCTTGTATTTCTCTATGTATTTCTCTATCAGACTCATACAGCAGCTCCGTTACCCGTGCCCGCTTTCTGAGCCGTGTCCGCTTCCTTCCGGTGGATGCAGAATCTGCCGACCCAGCGTGCGTGTGACACCGTCGAGTTTCACGACCCGGACACGACGACCGGTCTTCGTGACCTCAACACCGACAGCCGCCCAGACCAGTGCACCCGACGCTTCGTCTGTGTCGGTGCCAAGCAGGTCGAGCGGGTTGGCGCCACGATTGTCCGCGTAACGCCCATAGTGTTTGTGACCCTGTCCGATCGGCATCGCGACGACGTCCGGACGAATCCCGGGGTATACGAATGCGGGGGCCTCGAGCGAGCCGTGTTCCGTACGCAGCGCAAGCACGTCACCTTCTCGTATACCGAGTTCTTCGGCGGTCTGCGGATTCAGTTCGACCCAGCTGTTGTAAACGACTGAGGTCAGCGGGTCGGGCAACTCCTGTATCCACGGCAGATTGGCTGCACTTCCGTCTCCATAGGTCGTCAGATACGGCTGCAGGTAGAACGCATGCTCGGTGGAATCGACCGCGGCGCTTGCTTCGATTTCGCGACGCAATGCTGCCGATGCGGATGCCGGTATCGGGTTCAGATCATCACGGCTCACGCGCCGGCCCGAGACACCGGCCTCGAGGAGATCACGCCAGAACTGATCGAAGTTGTTGTCGTCCTTATAGCTTTGCCGCCACGCGTTGCGGATGTACTCCTCCATGTTCGCGTTCGGCAGAGCCACCGTCAGTTCTCCACCGATCCGACGCGCCAGCTCGAGCATGATGTGGCCGGATGACTTCGTGTCGTACAGACGTTCGACGACCGGCTGCTGTATGGAAGCAATCGAGGCCCGTGTCCCGAACTCGGGTACGTCATCCCCCCAGGCTTCGAGATAACTGTCCGTCGGTAAAATGAAATCGGCCATCGCAGATGTATCGTCGATAAAGGACGACAGCGCGATGATGGTGGGTGTTTGTGCGAGCGCGTCGGCGAAACGACTAGACTGCGGCATCGTATAAACGGGATTCGTTTCACTGATCAGCAGTGCGTCGACGTCGCCGCCCGACATCGCGTCTCTCAAGACCAGCATGTCCGCAAAACTGGCGAGAGGTCGTTCACCAGTGCCAAACTCGGGAGCGTTCTTCAAGGTCACACCGCGACCGAAACTGCCGGCGAGATAGTTGAGCGCGAGTACGGCCAGACTGGTTGCGACGCCGTTGTCACCGGTGATTGCCGGTCCGCCCGAAATCGCAACGGGGTTTTCCGCGCTGGCCATACGCTTTGCAAGGCCGATGAGTTGTATTTCGGCGAGGCCGGTCGCCGCCGCTACGTCCTTCGGACGATAGTTTCGCAACGCGGTGCGCCACGCGGCGCGGTCACTCCCGTTGTAGTGGTTCTCGACGATTGCGTTCGCAATAGCCAACGCGACCAGTATTTCGGTGCCGGGACGCGCAGGAAACCACTGATCGGCACTTGCACCACTCAACGACATGCGTGGTTCGATCTGAACGCAGGTACCGCGCTTCGGCCCACCCTGGCGCAGGTTGCCGTAGGCAAGACTGTAGTGCACCGGGGACAACCAGTTGGCGAGATAGTCGGCGCCGAACGAAAGCACGTAATCGGCGTTCTCGAGATCGAAATACTGTATCGCACCGTCGCCAAAGACCCGTTTCGACGCTTCACGCAGGGCGGCGAGATCGTCAAAAACGTACTGCTGATAATGCGGCGAACCGTAGGCAGCCATGAAGGTCGCGTACAACTGATTCAAATGTCCGGTGGTCGGACCAGTGAGCAGTCGCACCCGCTCCGAGTTCTGCTGGTCTTTCAACGCGTATAGAATTCCTGTGACCTCGCCAAGCGCCTGATCCCAGGAAACGGCTTCGAACTCACCGCTACCGCGTTCGCCGGTACGTTTCAGCGGTGTACGGACACGATCAGGGTTGTACAGATTGTTGAGTCCGGCCTGGCCACGCGGACACAAACGTCCCTCATTGATCGGATGCGCCGGATTGCCTTCAATTTTCTTCGCTCGGCCTTCGCGTGTGCGCACCATGATTCCGCAACCGGCGCTGCACTGGTTGCAGACCGTGTTGTACCAGGTGGCAATTCCGGGTGAGTAATCTTCCGGCGGTACGACCTGTGGAACGAGATACTCCACGGTCTTCTTCGTGCTCTCGCCGTAGAGGAATCCAGCGATACTTCCGGCACCGCCTGCGCCGATGAACTTCAGAAAATCTCTACGGTTGACCTTCGACATCGTGCTATTCGCTCAACCGCGCGTTGGACCTATTTGTGACAAGTCCAGCAGTCGCGGCCATGTTCGACCTCTCTTTCGGTATGGCAATTCACGCACCAGGGCATCCTCAGCGACGACACACGTGTGATGCGCTCCATGGTTTCGACCGGTCCGTGGCATGTCTGGCATTCGAGACCGGCTTTGATGTGCCGTTTGTGTGTGAATACGACGAAATCCGGAACATCGTAGACCTTGATCCACGGTATCGGTTGCTGTTCGACCCAGTATGCGGTCAGTTTGGCGATTCCCGGAGTGTCCGTTGCGATCGATTTGTGACAGCCCATGCACTTCGCGACACTCGGCACACCGGCCGACGGCGTGCGGTCCGCATAGCTATGGCAATACATGCACGGAATACCGTTGTCGCTAGCGTGAATACGGTGACTGAAGTTGATGGGTTGTTCGGGCGTCCGATCGGAACGGAAGTTGTAGTTGGCCCAGGCGCCGAGAATAAATGCAAGCAGAAAGACGAGTACGATATAGAATGGCTTCTTGAACGGCTTGAGTGCTTCAGCGACGGATATCGACATCAGCCGGCACCGAACAGATGACCCTGAAGACGTTCATGGGGGCCGATTTTGCCCACAACCGAACCCAAATTACAAATTGGACGTTGTCTCATCCGCATGCGTACGCAAAAGATGTAAAGAAGGGCCGGCTATTTTTCGATCATCGATTGCGACCTCGACCCGGTAGCGCCCGGGTGCACCGAACACGAGGTTGTTCAGTGGGAGAATCAGTTGTGTGCGCGCAGGCGCCCGGTCATCGGAACGCTCGTCGACGTCGGAATGCCCTTCGATCGTATAGATCGAATCTCCGTCGGGATCATTCAGGTCGATGCGAAATGTTTTTCGTCCGGCCTCGGCACGCGACCATTCGATGCTGCCGGCGAGTACCGCGCGATCCTGGCTGGCCGGAAAATCCGGTGCATAGAGTTCGTGGAATACGCCGGTGAGTGACAGACGTCCTTCGGCGTCGGTTTCAGCGTGATGACAGAACAGCAGCACGGTTTCCATTGGCCGCCGGAGTGTAGCACTGTGTCTGGTTGGATCAGAGCAAGGGCAAACACTGAACCTTGCGCCGGATCGCCTGGTTCGGTAGCTTGTGCTCGGCGGGCGTATTCGTCGCCCAACCACGCGGAGGCGGATTAATGACCAAGATTCTGGCATCCGGAACGATCCTGGCATTGAGTTGCGGTGCAGCAACGTTGGTCCAGGCCGCCGGCGATCCAGAGGCCGGTAAGGCACTGTTCGCGGTTTGCGCGGCTTGCCACGGTGCAAACGGAGAAGGCAAC
>JAZFZN010000033.1:0-9006 GCA_036475515.1 Gammaproteobacteria bacterium | reverse complement strand
ACACCGCGTACCCCGACCACAAGCGCGCACAGCAAGAAGAGGAGATACCGCCACACGCCCCGTGGGATACGGAACGAGCGAGGTGTGACCGCAGTCACATCAATCGAGCGACACTTGAACGATCTTCATTTACCATAAACCTTCGATCCCGAGCGGATTCCACGATGACCCGATCCCTGAAAGCCGTCCCCGCAGGCGAAACCGCTGCCGCGGAAAAACTGAAGGCGGTCCATGCGCAGTTGAACCGGTTCATTCTCGGCAAGGAACAACAGACACGTTTGTGTATCGCGTGCTTGCTGGCTCGGGGGCATCTGCTGATCGAAGACCTTCCCGGCGTCGGAAAAACGACACTGGCCCACGCCCTCGCGAAAACGCTCGGACTCGCATACCAGCGCATCCAGTTCACCTCGGATCTACTGCCGGCCGACATCATTGGCGTGTCGGTGTATGAGAGCGAGAGCCGGCAGTTCAATTTCCACCAGGGCCCCATCTTTTCTCAACTGATCCTGGCCGACGAAGTAAACCGCGCGACTCCAAAAACGCAGAGCGCATTGCTCGAGGCGATGGGGGAACACCAGGTCACCGCGGAAGGAAACACATTTGCATTGCCGGAACCGTTCTTTGTCGTCGCCACTCAGAATCCGTCCTACCAGATCGGCACGTTCCCGTTGCCGGAATCGCAGCTCGACCGGTTCCTGATGCGCATCCGGCTCGGGTTTCCGTCCAACGATGCCGAACGCCGTCTGCTCAAGGTAGGCGACACACGCGAACTCGTCGACAAGGCCGAAAGTGTGATGACGTCAAAAGAGCTCGTGGTGTTGCAACACAGGGCCGCACAGCTGCATGTGTCCGACGCGTTGCTCGACTACGTCCAGGCACTCATTCGCTATACCCGCGAATCGAATCGATTCGACTACGGTCTGTCGCCACGCGCGGCGCTCGCGTTCCTCAGGGCAGCACGCGCCTGGGCATTCATGGACGGACGTGACGCCGTCATTCCCGAAGACGTACAGTCGGTTGCCATCGGAATTCTCGGCCACAGGCTGCGATATCGCGAAAGTTCCGATGAGCTGCAGGAAAACATCGCGTCCGAAATCCTGCAGAACGTTCCGATCCCGTAAACCGCATGATCGCTGCGCTGAAACAACGGGCGCGCAGTCTGACGCAAGCCTGGGCACGACGTCGACAGGGGCGCGACGATGTAGCGGCGGTCCTGGATTCACGACGCGTCTATATCCTGCCGACCGCACAGGGCGTCGCGTTTGGCGCACTGTTGTTCAGCATGCTGCTGGCGTCGATGAACTACAACGCATCGCTCGGATTCATACTGACGTTCCTGCTCGCTGGCCTTGGTCTGGTCGCGATCTATCACACGCATCGAAACCTTGTCGGTCTGGTCGTTGATACCGGTGATGCGAGAGCGGTATTCGCGGGCGACCCGGCAATCTATGAAGCCAATGTCGAGAATCGGACCCGGTTTCCACGCACCGCGATCGCGATCCAGCACGATGGGAACCCGGGTGGCTGTTCGGATATCGCTGCACACGATCGAACGGTCTTGCGCTTTGAAGTACCAACCGAAAAACGAGGTGTCGTCCTGGTCAAACGCTTCGGTATCGCGACACGTTTTCCGCTTGGTTTGTTTCGGGCCTGGAGCTGGGTACACCCGGGGTCCCGCGTCATCGTCTATCCTCGTCCCGCACGCCGCAGCACGCCACCTCCGACGGAAAGAGCAGATACCGGTGGGGCGCAGTCCGATGCAAGCGGTGACGAAGACTTTGCCGGTCTGCGCGACTACCGTCCCGGTGACCCACCTCGCCACATCGCGTGGAAGGCTTTCGCGCGAACCAGGCAACTTTTGATCAAGCAACACACGGGAACACGTGTCGAGACCCACCTGTTCGACTACGACTTGACCGACGGCGCGGACGTCGAAGCGAAACTGGCGCAACTGGCGCGTTGGATCGTCGATGCCGACAACGCCGGTCACGGCTACGGTTTGCGTCTGCCCGGTCGCGACATTGCGGCAGGCCTCGGACCGGCGCACCGACACGAGTGCCTGAGAGCCCTTGCTTTGTTCGATGGGGCGGCAGCATGAGAACGCGTGCTCTGTGGCCTGCAATTGCGTGGGTGGTCGGGGCCTACTGGCTCGCCTATCTGCCCCTGGTGCGTCACCTGCCCGCATGGGCGACCTTGCTCGCGCTTGGCGCAGGACTGACACGTCTGGCAGGCGCGCGCGCCGGCCGTGATGCACTACCGAAGCTGGTGCGCGCCGTGCTGGCGGTTGCCGCGTTGTTGCTCGTCCTGATCACCTACCAGACGATCAACGGTCTCGATGCCGGTACCGCTTTGCTGACCGTGATGGGCTCGCTCAAACTCCTCGAAACCGACGATCGTCGCGGCCAGGTGGTCGTCCTGCTGGTCAGCTTCTTTCTCGTCATTGCAAATCTGCTGTTTGGACAGTCGCTGATGCTGCTGGCCTGGATGCTGCCGACGGTTTGGGTGATCACGATCGGGTTGCTCCAGGTGACCACCGATACCGGCGCCCTGCCGGTGCGTCGTGCGGCGGCGACCAGCGGCCGCTTGTTGTTGCAGGCACTGCCACTGATGTTGATTCTGTTCGTTCTGTTTCCGCGCATACCGGGACCGTTGTGGGGTTTGCCGGCACAGCGCAATACAGCCGTCACCGGAATCAGCGACGAAATGAGTCCGGGTTCGATCAGCCGGCTGATCATTTCGGATGAACTGGCTTTCAGTGTCGAGTTTGACGGACGACCACCACGCAACGCGGACCTGTACTGGCGGGGGCCGGTCCTGCATCGCTTCGACGGTCGTACCTGGCGTGGCATTGATCTCGACTGGCCCGCACAACCAGAGGATTTCACAGCCGTAGGGCCGTACAGCAGTTATACGGTCATGCTCGAACCGACGCACCGCCACTGGTTGTACGCACTCGACACACCTATCGGATATCCACCGGGCAGTAAGCTGCGTTACGACTACCAGCTCATCAATCGGGAACTGGTCACACAGCTGAAACGGTATGCGGTCACCTCTGCACTGCGTTCACATCTCAAAAACGAACCGAGTGCAAGATCGTACGACCGTGCATTGCCCGAGGAGGACACGAACCCGCACGCCACGGCGCTCGCTGAACAGTGGCGCGACGCTGGCATGAATCCGCAACAGATTACAGAAGCCGCTTTCAGAACGTTTCGCGAACAACCGTTCGTGTATACGTTGTTGCCGGAACGATTGAACATGCGCAGTCCGGTCGACGACTTCTTGTTTCGCACCCGTGAAGGATTTTGCGAACACTATGCATCGGCTTTTGCATTCCTGATGCGGGCCGCGGGTGTGCCTGCGCGCGTCGTGACCGGCTACCAGGGTGGCGAACTGAACCCGTTGACCGGGCGGATCGAAGTGCGCCAGGCGGACGCGCACGCGTGGACCGAACTCTGGATCGAGGGATCAGGGTGGATCCGCTACGATCCGGTCGGCGCAGTCGCACCCGGGCGCATCACCAACGGTCTGGACGACGCACTGGCAAGCGACGAACCGGTTCCCGGCCGGTTTTTCCGCGGGCACCCGTGGCTGTCGCAACTGCGCTTTGGCTGGCACGCGGTGAACGACTTCTGGAAAAACTGGATCGTCGGTTACGACTCCGGTATCCAGCATCAGGTACTCGATCGCTTGCATCTGCCAACGTGGCGTGAAATGACGGCTGCGATGAGTGCCCTGATTGCGGTCTGGTTGGCGATACTCGCGCTGTGGTTTTTCAACACCGGCCGTTATCAACCAACGGACAGTGCCGAGCGTTTGTACAGAAAGTTCCAGAAGCGTCTCGCCAGGGCCGGTATCGAGCGTCGACCGTCAGAGGGTCCGGTCGATTTTGCGCGGCGTGTTGCTGACATACGACCGGAACTGGAGTGCGGTGTCGCGCGTGTAACCGACGCATACATCCGGCAACGTTATGGTCCCGAGCCGTCACCCGAAGGAATCCTTGCATTGAAGGAAGCTGTTCGCGCATTGTCCGCGACATGAACAAGACCGGGACTGCAGAATCTGGCCGGGACAACCGCGCTATCTGGTCGTGGGCGTTGTTCGACTTTGCCAATTCGCCGTTTTCGGCACTGGTCGTGACCTTCATTTATGCGACCTATTTCACCCAGGCGATCGCACCGAACCCGATCACCGGTACCGAATTGTGGTCGCGCGGTGTCGCGATCACCGCGGTGGTGGTCGCGCTGTTGTCACCCCTGTTGGGCACAGTCGCGGACCGCGGTGGCTACCGGAAACGGTTCCTGGCGATAGCTACCGTCATTGCCATCGCCGCAACCATCGCTTTGTATCCGGTGCTGCCTGGTGAGGTCACGAAAGCACTGACGATCTTCGTTATCGCAAACATCGCTTTCGAAATGGGCCAGGTGTTTTACAACGCGTTCCTCCCCGACATCGCACCTGAGGGACGCATCGGACGCGTGTCTGGACTCGGTTGGGGGCTTGGTTATGTCGGCGGTCTGATCGCATTGACGCTCGCTCTGTTTGCATTCATCCAACCGGAAACACCGTGGTTCGGGTTTTCCAAAGAACTGGGTGAAAACATCCGCGCGACCAATCTTCTGGTCGCGCTGTGGCTCGCGGTATTCTGCCTGCCCATCTTCCTTTTTGTGCATGAAGACCGGTCCGCCGTAACCCGTTCGGGTTCCATTCTGAGTGCGTCCTACAAACAACTGTTGCATACGTTCCGTGACATCCGACAATACCGACAAACCGTGCGCTTTCTCGTCGCACGTTTGTTGTACAACGACGGACTGGTTACGGTCTTTGCATTCGGTGGCATCTATGCCGCCGGTACCTTCGGATTCACGACCGAGAAGATCCTGATCTTTGGGATCGTACTGAACATCGCAGCCGGAGCCGGCGCGTTCCTGTTCGGACACTTCGACGACAAGATGGGTGGCAAACGAACGATCGAGGTCAGTCTTTGGGGGCTCAGCGCGGCCACACTGCTCGCGATCCTGGCCCACAACGAAATACTCTTCTGGATCGCGGGCATCACGATCGGTATTTTTGCCGGCCCGAATCAGTCGGCAAGCCGTTCCTTGCTGGGCCGTTTCGTACCGCCGGACAAGGAAAACGAATTTTTTGGTTTCTTTGCGTTCTCCGGCAAGGCAACTGCGTTCATCGGCCCATTGATGCTCGGGCTTTTGACCGAATGGTTCGACACGCAACGGGCCGGAATCACGATCGTGCTGGTACTGTTTGCAGCTGGTCTGCTGACTCTGCGTGGTCTGGATGAAGCCGAAGGCATGCGCCAACGCGATGCAGCGCCGGGACCTGTGGCTACGTGACTTGCCCCGGCGGCCGGCTCGCTGCGATCAGCATCGTCAGCACAATCGCATCCTCACGCCCAACACGAGCCTGATAGTAGTCCTTGCGTACACCGATCGGCCCGAAACCGGCTTTTCGGTACAACTGCAGCGCCGGATGGTTCGAAGGTCTGACCTCGAGATACATGCGTGTCGCGTTCAGTCTCGAGGCCGTCGCGACGAGGCGAGCGAGCATCGAGGTGCCCAAACCGCGACCGCGCCGGTCGGCAGCAACGCACAGATTCAACAGATGGGACTCGCCCGCCGCCACTGCCATCACGGCGTATCCGTCGATACCGACACCATTGTCGAGCACGATGCAATGGTAGCCAACACGCAGGCAATCGCGAAAAATCGCTTCACTCCATGGAAAATCATAGGACTGCTGTTCGATCGCGGCGATTTCACCAAGATCGGTGACCAGCATGTCGCGCAAACGCGGGATGGCCGATGCGACGGCGTTCACTGTACCACCCCGGACAACGACAAAGCATACTTCAGATCTTCCCACACACGCGCCTTGTCGCCGGGTTTGCGCAGCAGATAGGCCGGATGGTAGGTGACCACCAGCGGAATACCTGCTGGTTCATAGCGATGGAGCCGGCCACGCAGCTTGCCCAGCGGCAGTTCTGTTTTCAGTAACGCATGTGCGGCGACACGGCCGACGGCGAGTATCAGCGACGGTTGCAGCAGTTCGATCTGACGGTTGAGGTACCTCGAACAGCTCGATATTTCGTCGGGTTGCGGGTTCCGGTTGCCCGACGGCCGGCATTTGACGATGTTTGCAATGTAAACGTCGTCGCGCGCAAAACCGGCAGCGAGCAACATTGAGTTCAGGAGCCCACCCGCCCTGCCGACGAACGGTTCGCCCTGGCGGTCTTCATCGGCTCCGGGCGCTTCTCCGATGATCATCCAGCGAGGCTTGCGGTTACCGACACCAAATACCGTTCTTGTGCGTCCCCTGTGCAACGCACAGGCCGTACAGGCGGCGACTTGTCGCTCCAGCTGGTCGAGATC
Organism: Gammaproteobacteria bacterium; assembly: GCA_036475515.1. Lineage (GTDB taxonomy): Bacteria > Pseudomonadota > Gammaproteobacteria > Steroidobacterales > JAZFZN01 > JAZFZN01. The sequence goes on along the minus strand of JAZFZN010000033.1, from coordinate 2,617 downwards.
GACACCTTCGACGACGGGTGCCGGCGTCGCGGGCGTCGTATCAATGCCGGTGTCCGTGGTGGCCGCACGCTCACGCCAGACGGTGATGCCCATCAGCTCCAGATAACGCGTTTGTTGCAACCTCGTGGTCATTCGGCCGTGTCTACTGGCGTTTCCTGGCGCGCGCGCCAGAAATACACGAGCGGTCCCGACAATGCGTAGACCAGGAACAACGCAAACAACACGATTGGCGGATCAGCGGCGATCAGGATAAAAACCAACGGAATCAGCACAACATAGGCGAACGGTATCCGTTCGCTCAGTGTGAGTTTCTTGAAACTCAGATATTGAAAATTGCTGATCATCAATGCTCCGGCCAGCACCGTAATCGCGAGTCCACCGGCCAACGCGATGAGACCGTCCAGAGCCAGTTCCGTGCCGACCCAGATCGAACTGCCGACCAGGCCTGCGGCTGATGGGCTGGGCAAACCGACAAAATAACGGTCACTGCCACTGACACTCGTGTTGAAACGCGCCAGACGCAAACCGGCAGCAACCGCAAAGAAAAAAGTCGCCAGCCAGCCGATCTTGCCCCAGATCCATCCGTATTCTGAGATGCGTCCAACACCCCACTGGTACATCACCAGCGCGGGCGCCAGTCCAAACGACACCATGTCGGACAGGCTGTCGTACTCTTTGCCGAAATCGCTGGATGTGCTCGTGAGACGCGCAATTCGACCGTCCAGGCCGTCCATCAGCATCGCCACGAAAATTCCGATTGCCGCACGCTGGAAATTGCCGTCAATCGCGGCAACCACTGCATAGAATCCAGCGAACAGGGCGCCGGTCGTGAACAGGTTCGGCAACAGAAAGATGCCGCGTTTCGCGATTTTTCCCTGGATTTTCTTGTGCCTCGTCGCCACAGCCACTCCCGTTCCGAGAACCGTCATGATGCCACGCTGCCGAAAACAGGCAAACGGTGGCCCGGTCAGTCGTGGATGAGCGTCGCGATGGGGTCGGTCGCCGCCGTGACGTAGTCACCGACTTTGACCTGGACACGACTGTTGGCCGGGACGAAAACCTCGGCGAGTGCCGCGAAACGCAGATAGGCGAAACGCTGACCCTGCCCGAGGCGTTCGCCATAGCGTGGAAAAGCCCGGGGTTTACCCAGCCAGCGTCGCCCGTGGATCAGCAGAACGACGTCGTCACCCTCATCGGTTGTCAGACGCAGCGCACGACGCTTGCCGTCCTGGGCCTGCTCCGGAACATCCAGCAGTTTGCCTTCGACCGGACTGCGTGCGATGTAGGCACCGAGATGATTGATCCGGATCGCGATCCGGATCGCTTCGCGTTTCAACGCCGGATCCTGGGTGTTTTCGACAGCGAAGACCCGCCCATCAACCGGACTAACGACGGCCAGCGGTGCCGACGGGATCGCCCGCAACGGATCGCGGAACAACAGAATCAGCCAGATCAGCAACGCAAGCGGGAGCAAAGCCGGCAACAGTCCGAAGTAGTAGAACACGGTCACGGTCAGCACCGCTTCCGCCAGTATGAATATCCAGCCCTCGCGCGCGATCAAAGCGTAGCGTGCTCTGGGCATCTCAGCTCGTTCTCGCCAGCCACGGCATCATGCGCCGCAATTGTTGACCCACCCGCTCGATCGGATGCTCCCGCGCCTGTTTTCGACCGGCTTCGATCTGTGGTTGACCGGACGCGATTTCGTCGGCCAGCTCAGATGCGAAGGTTCCGTCTTTGATCTCGGCAAGGATCTGCCGCATGGCTGCTTTGGATGTATCGTTGATCACGCGTGGGCCACGTGTGTAGTCACCGTATTCAGCCGTTGTTGAAATCGATTCGCGAGTACCGGCGATACCGTTGCGTTGCATCATTCCCGCCATCAGCTTCAGCTCATGCAGACAACAAAAATAGGCGAGTTCTTCCGGGTAACCTGCATCGACGAGTGTTTCGAACGCAGACGTGACAAGATGCGTGATGCCACCGCACAAAACTGCCTGTTCTGCAAACAGATCCGTTTCGGTTTCATCGGCGATGGTCGTTTCCATGATGCCGGCGCGGCCGTGACCCAGAGCTGCCGCGAGTGACAACGCGAGCTGCCGGGCGTTTCCGGTGCAATCCTGTTGCACGGCCAGCAAACCCGGTACACCGCCGCCACGATTGTAAGTCTCACGCACTTCCTGACCGATTCCCATCGGTGCGACCATGACGACGTCCAGATCGCCACGCGGGACAATGGTTCGATAGTGAAGGTTGAACCCGTGTGCAAAAACGAGCAGCCCGCCGGGTTCCAGCATCCGTGCGATCACTTCGTGATAGACAGACGGCTGTTCTTCATCGGGGATCAGCAACAAGACCACCGCCGCGTCGCCGACGGCTTCCGCGAGAGGAGCGTACTGCAGTCCGTCTTCGTGAACGCGTTCGATCGACGACGAACCCTCGCGCAAGCCGATGACGACATCGACACCCGAATCGGAAAGGTTCAGGGCCTGAGCGCGTCCCTGAACTCCGTACCCCAGTACCGCCACGCGGCGCGCGCGGATCAGATCGACGTCCACGTCAGAGTCGTAAAGAACGTTCATGGAACCGGTTCACGAACGGGTATCGGAAGGTGGGCGTA
>JAZFZN010000032.1:0-7897 GCA_036475515.1 Gammaproteobacteria bacterium | reverse complement strand
AACTGTCGGCGAGTGTCAGTGCGGGCTGCTCAGCACGATCAGCGCAACATCGGTATTGAGCCCCGACAGATCAGCGTCGTAGTCGTACCAAATGCCATTCAGATACCACGACCAATCGCTACCCCAGCGGCTGACGTCGAAACCGAACCCGTCGCTACCGATATCGCCCCTGCGTTCGATCGGCGGCAGAACCAGTCTTGGAATGCGGAAAGTCAGTGTGTATTCGCGAAACTCCGTGTCCAACGCAAGACGCCAGGGGCCATTGCGCAGATAGCCACGCACATGCAATGCAACCCGGTCGAGTTCGTCCGGGTCTCCCCAGTACGTGTACGACGCGGAAACACCGCCGGTTTCTCCGTCGTGGCTGATCCCGATGGCCGCATCGACGGTATTGATTTGCGTCTGGCTGTCCTCGCCGTTCGTGAATCCGCCGCTGAAGTTCAGCCAGGTCCGATCAATCAGACCGTAGCTGAGGCCGCCGAAAAACCCATAGCCGGAGTCGTTGTCGAATTCACTTGCCGCCGTGACCAGATAGCGTGGCCCGATATAGACATCGTCGAAGAACCCGTCGTCGTCCGTCTCCGCGGCGGAAGTGGTCCCGCAACACAACAACGCTGCGGCGATCGACAGTGGATCACGAAAACGCATAGAGAATTACGATTCCCAAGGCTATCCGATATAACGCAAAAGGTGCCATTCCGGTTGACGTGACGAAGCGCAAAAACAGACGGATGCACAGATAGGCACTGATCGCGGAGAAGACGACAGCCAGCAGCAGGCTGCCCCAGGCCACCGGTTCGGGGTCACCGAGCAGTTGAACGGTTTCATAGCCACCGGCCATGGCAATGGCCGGTATCGACAGCAAGAAGGAAAAACGCGCACAGGCTTCACGGGTCAATCCGAGGGCCAGTCCGGCGGTCATCGTGATTCCGGACCGCGATGTGCCGGGCACCAGTGCCAACACCTGGGCCAGTCCGATCGCCAGGGCACCCATCCAACGTAGCGACTGTTCGTCGCGCGCCCGTTTTCCGGTGACATCGGCGAGCCACAGCAACGCACCGAACAGGATCGTCGTCACCGCTATGACTTTTGGCGTGCGCGCGTGGGTCTCAATGACATCGGCGAACAGCAAACCGGCGATACCGATCGGAACGGTCGCCAGCAACACCAGCCAGGCGAGACGCCCATCGGCCGTCACATCGCCACCGAAGCCAGCAAACCAGCCGCGCGTCATCAATACGAGTTCTTCACGGAAATACCACAGCACGGCTATGAGCGTTCCGACATGGACAGCCACGTCGAATGCAAGACCCTGATCCGGCCAGCCGGTCAAAAAGGGGACCAGCGCCAGATGTCCGGACGACGAGATCGGCAGGAACTCGGTAACGCCCTGGATAAGCGCAAGGATGATGATCTGTATCAGGTCCATTGGTCGACGGTCAGCTGGCGGTGCGGCGCTATGTTACGCGACGCCCGAGGACGGTTCGATGGCGGAATTCACAGAAAAACCGGGGTCAGAGAGTAGTTTTTAAGTCCTTGATTTTTCTAAGACAATCGTTGGTCAAAGTTTGCGTCGGTACGGGACGACAAAAATCAGGGACTTAAAAACTACTCTCTGACCCCGGTTTTTCACTCTCCGACACCACTTTTTGTGCAGGCTAGGAATCAAAGACTGTCGCGCAGGTCTCGCACCGAGAACCCGCTGAGAGCGCCGGTCACACCTCGAGTGAACGCGATCGCTTTGAAACGTTCGCCCATCTCGCCCGGCAGCATCAGGCGTTTGACTTCCCCGGCGAGCTTTATTCGTTGTGGTTCATGCCCGGTCACCGCCTCGTTGAACACGTTCGACATGCCACAACCGATCAGAAAATTTGCCTGTGTCGTGAAACCGGCCAGTTCCAGAAAAGCGTCATCGGCAGCTTCGGCGACGGCAGAAAAGTCGACCCATGCGGTGATGTCCTGGAGTCCGACATAACGGAACGGATGGTCGTGTGCACGGTGTCGGTAGTGACAAATCAGTGTGCCGTTACTGCGTTCCGGCAGATACAAGGAACAACGCGGCAGACCATTGTCGATCAGGAACAACGCGCCACGTTCCAGTACAGCCGATACCGACGCGATCCACGGGGAAATGTGCAGACATACTTCCGACGTGTACCCGTGTGGCAATTTCGCGATGTCGTCTTCGATGCCACGCACTGCCTCGACCAGGTAATCGGGTGCTGCCTTGTCGGCCCAGACGAACTTGTCGCCGTGCACACTGACGCCCAGACGACGAATGGCGTTGTCTTCAGAACCGTCGATCCTGAACCGTTCGAACGGCAGTGCATCGAGCACTTCGTTCGCAACGACCACACCATCAAAGGAATCCGGTAGCTGATCGAGCCAGACTACGCGTTCGGCGAGCTCGCCGGCCAGGTTTCCGAGTGTTTGTTGCTGTCTTGTTCTGAAGTCCGCACTGCGTTCGAGGATCATGTAACGCTCGGGCAACGCACCGAGCCGTTCGAACTCGAGGAGCATGTCGGCGGCCATACGTCCGCTGCCCGCACCGAATTCGAGAACCCGTGCTTCATCAAACGCATCGAGGATCTCCGCGCACTGTCTCGCCAGACAACGTGCAAACAGCGGTGACAGTTCAGGCGCTGTTATGAAATCGCCCTCTTCCCCAAACACCGTCGCCCCGGCGCTGTAGTATCCGAGCCCTGGTGCGTACAACGCGTATTCCATGAATTCGGCAAAACTGATCCAGCCACCGGCCTTACTGATTGCCGCAGCAATGTGGACGCGGAGCCGTTCGCTGTGCGCTTTTGCATCAGCGTCCGGTTCCGGTAGATTCTGGATGGATTCGGCGAATTCGTTCACTGCGCCGACAATCTTCACGAGTGAGTGACGACGTGGCCGATCATACACTGACCGGACAAAGCATACTGATCACCGGTGCGGCCAGACGCATCGGTGCCGAACTCGCGCGCGGCTTGCACACGGCAGGCGCGAATATCGTCGTTCATTACCGCAGCTCGGCTGAGGACGCGAACCACCTCGTCGATGAACTGAACGAACGACGCGATCGATCGGCGATTGCCGTTGCCGCGGACCTTCAGGACATCAAAGCCGCACCTGGTCTGATCGCAACCGCCGTCGGGCACTTCGGACGTCTCGATGCACTGATCAACAATGCTTCGAGATTCTATCCGACACCTTTTGGCTCAGTCACCGATACCGAGTGGGAGGACTTGCTCGGATCCAACCTGCGCGCGCCGTTTTTTCTCGCACAAACCGCTGCAGACGAGCTGAGGAAACACCACGGCACGATAATCAATATGGTCGACATCCACTCAAAACGGCCGCTAGCCGACCACAGTGTGTATTGCATCGCCAAAGCCGGACTGGCAATGCTGACCAAATCACTCGCACGCGAACTGGCACCCGAGGTTCGGGTGAATGGTGTATCCCCTGGCGCCATCCTGTGGCCTGAAGCCGGGCTAGATGATCAGACCAAACAGAAAATCATCGACCGGACTGCGCTGAAACGAACCGGCGGCCCGGAAGACATCGTCAACACCGTTCTGTTTCTGCTGTGCGATGGGTCGTACATGACAGGCCAGATCGTCACGGTCGACGGGGGCCGCAGCATCGGCTGGTAACCGGGGTGGTAACCGGGGTAACCGGGGTAACCGGGGTAACCGGGGTCAGAGAGTAGTTTTTAAGTGCTTGATTCTTTTAAGATTACGGTTGGTCAATGTTTGTGTTGACGCAACTTCAGAAGAATCAAGCACTTAAAAACTACTCTCTGACCCCAATACTCAAGGACTTAAAAATTACTCTCTGACCCCAATACTACGGGGACCAAGTCGGTGCCCGGTTCTCCGAACTCCTCCCACAACGTCTTGAACGTCTTGCCGAGTTCCGGATGCACGCGGTCAGGGGCTATTTCAGACAATGGTTTCAGCACAAAGGCATATTCCACGACCTCTTCCCGAGGCAGACGCAGACCAGGACGCTCGATGATGTCGTCCCCATACAGCAACAAATCCAAATCCAGCGTGCGTGGACCGAAACTCTGCTCGTCCTCGGTGCGTCCACACTCTCGTTCTGTTTGCTGCAACTCGGAAACGAGGGTCTCGGCATCAAGTGTTGTCGTGAAACCCACGACCAGGTTCAGGAAATCGTCCCCTTCGAATCCGAGCGGGGAATTCCGGTAAATGGACGATACCGTCACCGTGCCAAAGCACTTCGACAGCGCGTCGAGTCCGGCACGAATGTGTCGCTCCGGTTCGACGTTGCTACCAAGACCGACAAATACCTCAGGCATTCAGGAAATCCTTGCGACAACGCTCGATCTCGACACCGACGTTTTGCGAATGACGGATCGCACCCGGCTTCCCGACACGCACCCGCACGTATTCGACGTCGAATTCGGTGATGACGATTCTCGCAATGTTTTCGGCCAGCGTTTCGACGAGTTGTAGCCTTTGCTCCGGTATCCATTCGAGCAAACGTTTTGCGACCGATTTGTAATTCAGTGCATCATCGATGCGATCGGACTTCGCCACTTTTCGTGCATCGATCGCCATCTCGAGATCGATCAGAACTTTCTGATGAACCTCCTGTTCCCAATCGTAGATTCCGATGACCGCTTCGACTTCGAGACCGTACAAAAAAATCCGATCATTCATTCTGTCTCTATCCCTGGCCCGGTGGTTTCAGCGCTTCCAGATCCCAGCGTGGGTTCGCAACGATCGCATCCGCGCCGGTGTCTCCGCCGGCAAACCGCAGATAGCCAGCATACGCAATCATCGCTCCATTATCGGTGCAGAAACGCTGGCGCGGAAAGAACACACGCACCCCGATGTCAGTCAGTCGGCTGGTCAGTTCGGTGCGCAGTTTCCGGTTGGCGCTGACGCCACCGGAAACAACCAGACGATTCAAACTCCGTTGCTCCAGCGCGCGCCGACACTTGATGACCAGTGTGTCGACGACCGCGTCTTCGAATGCCAGCGCGATGTCGGCGCGCATCTGTTCGGTGTCGTCCTCCGCTTCGGCAACCACAATGCGTACCGCGGTCTTCAAACCACTGAAGGAGAACTCGAGACCCGGTCGAGTGGTCATCGGCCGTGGAAATTCGAACCGGCCTGGCCGACCCCGTTCTGCCAGAGCCGCCAGTGGTGGTCCACCGGGATACGGGAGCCCGAGCAATTTCGCGGTCTTGTCGAAGGCCTCGCCGGCGGCGTCATCACGGGTTTCGCCGAGGACGGTGTACTCGCCGATGCCAACCACTTCGACGAGCATCGTGTGTCCACCGGAGACGAGCAGTGCCACGAAGGGTATCTCGGGCGGGTCGTCTTCAAGCATCGGTGCGAGCAAATGCCCCTCCATATGGTGCACCGGCAACACCGGTACACCCCAGGCATAAGCCAAGCTGTGGGCAACAGACGCCCCAACCAGCAAAGCGCCGACCAGACCCGGGCCGGCCGTGTACGCGATCCCCGAAACGTCTTCGGGTCGCGTATCGGAGTTGACCAACGCTTCGCGCAACAGCGGCAGAATCCGCTGGATGTGGTCGCGCGACGCCAGCTCCGGCACCACCCCACCGAACTCGGCGTGCAGCGCCACCTGGCTGAAGACCTGGTCAGACAGAAGCCCGGCTTCGCCGTCGTAGATGGCGACCCCGGTTTCGTCGCAGGAGGTTTCCAGTCCCAGAACACGCATGAAGCAGAGTCTAGCTTGCCGCACCGACGGCCGCAGCCGAAAGCAGGGCGGGCTTTCGGCGGCTTTGCAATCGCCCGGTGATCCGTTAGAATTCCCGCCCCTTTTCAGGCCGGGACACCGGCAGCTGGTTGATTGACGAGGTATGCATGCCAACCGTTCGCGTTAAAGAGAACGAGTATTTCGACGCTGCCCTGCGGCGTTTCAAACGCGCCTGCGAAAAAGCCGGGATCCTGAGCGAGCTGCGGCGACGAGAGTACTACGAAAAACCAACCCAGGAACGCAAGCGCAAGCGTGCGGCGGCGGTCAAACGGCACATGAAGAAGATGGCGCGCGAGCAACGTCGGCGTCAACGCCTGTATTGATCCGTTCAGTGACGACCCTCAAAGACCGACTCAACGAAGACGTCAAGACTGCGCTGAGAGGCGGCGACAAGGAACGCCTCTCGGTGTTGCGTATGGCAACCGCGGCTGTCAAACAGCGCGAAGTCGACTCGCGCGAGGCACTTGACGATGCCGGTGTCACCGCTGTGCTCGAGAAAATGGTCAAACAGGGTCACGAAGCCATCGACCAGTTCAAGATCGGCAGACGCGACGATCTCGCAAACAAGGAGCAGTTCGAGGTCGACGTGCTGAAAGCCTATCTGCCTGAACCATTGTCCGAATCCGAACTCGAGTCATTGATCGACGCGGCAATCGAGGCGACTGGTGCAACATCGATGCGCGACATGGGTGGCGTCATGGCACAGGTCAAAGAGCAAGCAGCCGGACGTGCCGACATGCGCGAGGTCAGCAACCACGTCAGGGCGCGTCTCGGGGGTTGATCAAGATCTGGTCTAAGTCTCGCGGAAAAAGAATCGCGTTTTCCGTCCGATCGACTATGCTTACGCCGAGCGCGCGACCCCATCGGAATCAGCAAACAACAATGACGGACGTCCTACACGGGCGCATCTGAATGTCCGGGCGTATCCCCAAACATTTCATCGACGACCTGATTACACGCACCGACATCGTCGAAGTGATCAATGCACGTGTGCCGCTGAAAAAGGCCGGGCGCGAATACAAGGCCTGTTGTCCGTTCCACGAAGAAAAAACACCTTCGTTTACGGTCAGCCCGGACAAACAGTTCTATCACTGCTTTGGTTGCGGTGCCCACGGTACCGCGATCGGTTTTCTGATGGATTTCGAACACCTGGATTTCGTCGAGTCGGTCGAAAGTCTGGCGGGTTCTCTGGGCATCGAGGTGCCTCGCGAGGCCAGCCCCACACCACAGAAACGCGAGCCTGATCTATACGAGACGACCGAACGGGCCGCGAATTTCTATCGCGAGCAACTCAAAGGCAACGACGATGCCATCAGTTACCTGAAAAACCGCGGGCTGACCGGAAAAATAGCGGCGGAATTCAGCATTGGTTTTGCACTGGAGTCGTGGGACGCATTGTCAGAGAAACTCGGCAAGACACCGGAGGACAGCAAGAGATTGCTCGCCACAGGACTCGCGAGCCGCCGTTCCGACGGTTCTCTGTACGACCGTTTCCGTAACCGGATCATTTTCCCGATACGCGATGCACGCGGCCGTGTCATCGGATTTGGCGGGCGTGTCATCGGCGACGACGAACCGAAATACCTGAACTCGCCCGAAACACCGCTGTTTCACAAAGGTCGTGAACTGTACGGCTTGTTCGAAGCACGCAAGAACCTGCGCGACATCGAACGGCTGATCGTCGTCGAAGGATATATGGACGTCGTCGGGCTGGCCAACAAGGGCATCCGCAATGTCGTCGCAACCCTCGGTACAGCGACAACCACGGAACACATTCGCCGTTTGTTCCGGGTCACCGAAGAAATCGTGTTCTGTTTCGACGGCGACCGTGCCGGTCGCGCCGCGGCCTGGCGGGCACTGGAAACTGCGTTGCCGGAAATGCGCGAAGGACGCGACGTGCGTTTCCTGTTCGTACCGGAAGGCCAGGACCCGGATTCGCTGGTGCGTGAACAGGGCGCAGCCGCTTTCGAAGCCCGGCTACCGGGGGCAATGCCGTTGTCCGACTTCCTGCTCAACCACCTCGAGGAGGAAATCGATCTGTCTTCGCTGGAAGGCCGCGCACGCCTCGCCGAACGGGCAAAGCCGTTGTTGCGCAAGATCCCGACCGGGGTGTATCAGCAACTGTTGACTGAACGTCTCGCAAAAAAGG